>CAMLNK010000160.1 GCA_946481035.1 uncultured Dyadobacter sp.
GGATTTTCGGAAAAATTAAAACGGACGCGCGGTATTACCCTCAAAAAGCTACCCGCGATGCGCTCGTACAATATGTAGGGTTCGCGGATTGGGACAAATTTATCCATGCGCAGACGATTCACCAGCCCGCTACACCGGCGCAGCGCCCTGCAATTCAACCGGTAGTTATTCCAGCGGTTGAGGTTCCGATGCCGCCAATACGTGCCGGAAAATCACCTGTACGCAGATTTCTGTTCGCCGCTTTGGTGCTGGCGTTGTTTGCCGTGGTAACCTGGCGCGTATTTCTGCTATGGCAAAACAAAACACCGGAAATAACCCTGTTCTGCAAAAACCCCGACGGCGGTAACCCGCATTCCGCAGTTTTTGTGATACGGAACTTCAAAAACATATCCGAGCTCACCGATGATTATATTATCGAGTTTGGAGATGGCGAGAAGGCGCGTTTGAATGGCAAAGACAGCGTCTATTCAAATTATTACGAAGTGCCGGGGCGCTATTTTGCGGTATTGAAAAAGGCAGGTATCGCGCTGGACACCGTGCCCGTTTTCCTGCATACCAACGGCTGGACGGCCACCGCCAACATGATGTACGATACCAGCCGTGTGTACCCGATCGAAGCTCCGGGCCTTTTCGCCGATGGTTATAACAGCATTAGTGCCAGGGAAATAGCCCGCGCGGGCGTCGATACCAACCGTACGTTCTTTGTCGATTTTATCAATGCGCACCTCAGCGGCATCGATGGTGACAATTTCGAGCTTGTTGTGGACGTCAAAGCCTCACCCCCGCGCCCGGGCGTGCGCTGCTCACAGGTACGCCTGACGGTATACGGCGATTCGTCCAATCACATGGTCGATATCATGAAGCCGGGCTGCGTGCATTGGAGTAAACTGCAATTTTCGGAACTGCGCAAAGACGGTCGTTCCGAAGGCCCCAACTTCCTCGGCGCCGACCTTACTGCCGGCGGGACCATCGGCATGAAAATCGTGAACCGCCGGGCGACATTACTCGTCAATGGCAGGGAGGTTTACAAAAACACCTACAAGAAAGCGCTGAGAAACATTTACGGGCTCGACGTAATGTTCGCCGGTATTGGTACAGTTCGGTCGGTGCGGTTGAAAGATTTGAAAACAGGCCAGCAGTTTGCAGGGAATTTTTAACGCAAAAACGCGCTGAACGTACCGTATTGCTCCCCGATTACCTGCTCCATGAAATTGCTGTTGTACAAGCCGATGCCCAGCTGTTTTTTGGATTGGTCGAAATGCTTTTTGCAAATCTCTGAAACTTGCTTAAAATCGCCATCCCAACTGAAAAGCAGGTTGATGGAATAGCTGTCCGGCTCCGAGAACGACTTCGCCAGGTGCGTCTGGCTGGTTTCCGGAAGATGCCGGTAGGGATGCGAGGGAACAGTCGCAGGTTTCAGCCCCGCTTTCGTTAAGTCGTCGATCAATGCTTTGGCAAATTGCTCATTCTCTTTGCCATAATAGTGGATCGAACCGTAAACAATGTTTTTGGGGATTGCATAAACGAACGGTATACTGGTCGTGAAATAAGGGTTAGCAGGGACTTTCAACTCAAACTGATTTTCCCCAACTATCAGATCGGATGTTACGATGGTCTTGCCCGTTTGCAGCCTGAACCGGTAGGTACCCTCCGAAAGCTCGTTTTCGCCAATGTAAATATCTCCCCGCGATTGACATTCATCTCCCTGCGGCATCGGATACACCGGACATTTTCCTTTGTCGATTTTTTCAACCAGCCGCACATCGATCACCCGTCCCTGAATCTGGTATTCAAACCTATATTCTGCCCTGTTTGTAGAGCGCTGGCTATTGGTAAAGCTCATGAGCAGGTGCCTCCCTTTATCCACATCGGCCACATGGTGCCAGTAGAGACCGAGCCCCTCTTCGTCCAGAATATTCAGCTCGTCACGGTTCTTACAATCGGTACAAAAAGCTGTCAATACGATCAGCAGGATGTGAAAAAGTCGTTTCATAGTTCAGGAAATTGAGTTCTGCCACTGGGAGACAGTGGAGCGTCTCAATTGGTTGCATTGTGAAATTCAATCTTGGGTACGCCAAGGCTCCGTAGGCGCTGCGGCTAACTGTTCTCCGAATAAATCCCTTACCTTTGCGTCAATATGTCAAGGTCTGAAACTACATATCGCCCATCTGCTGACATTGCAGCCTGACGCCGGTCTTCTGAATTAATATCCCTTCGGGACCCGCGACTATCCCCTGCTTTGATCCATTTTTTTCCCACGCTATGCGCGCGGACAGGCGATGTGCTGCCCATAGCTCAGACTTTACAACCATGACATCTTTGACTTCATACGGGTGGAATGCCCATTTTGAACAACACTTCCATACTTACCAGGCGCAAGGGCTCGAAGCGGGACGCATTACGGCGATCGAGGGCTTCCGCCATAAACTTGCTACCTCCGGCGGGCTTACCGATGCAATGCTTTCGGGTGCGTTGATGAACGGCGCCGACAACTGCGACCTTCCCAAAGTCGGCGACTGGGTTGCATTCAAACCTTATGATAATGAAGGCATTATCATATCCGTATTAAAGCGGATTAATGAACTCAGCCGCAAACTGCCCGGCCGGACTACCGAGAGGCAGGTAATGGCGACCAATATCGATACCGCATTCATTGTGCAGGGTCTCGACCGTGACTTTAACCCAATGCGTTTGCAGCGCTACATTGTGCAGATTATGCAATGCAAGATCCGGCCGGTGGTGTTGCTCAACAAACAGGACCTCGTAACCGACCCGGAAAGTTACCGCCAGGAAGTGATCGCATTAGGCTACGACTGCCCGGTGCTGTTGATGAGCGCGACGGGCCATGAAGGGCTGCAAGAATGGGCGGCGCAGCATTTGCTGCCCGGGAAGACGTACGTGCTTATCGGTTCCTCGGGCGTAGGGAAAAGTACGTTGGTGAATGCATTGCTTGGGTACCATTTACAGGAAGAGGGCGCGGTAAGCAGTTTTAACAACAAAGGCAAACACACGACCGTTTCCCGGAACCTGGTGACGCTGCCATCAGGCGCGATGCTGATCGACTCGCCGGGTATGCGCGAGTTCGGCGTAACGCTCGAAGCCAACGACCAGGGCATGGATTACCACCCGTTGCTGGCGGCGCTCTCGGCCGAATGCCGGTTTCACGATTGCACGCACCAGCACGAGCCCGGGTGTGCGGTGGTGGCGGCAGTGCGGGCCGGCGAGCTTCCGCGTGAGGGTTATGAGAGTTACCTGAAAATCAGCCGCGAGCAGGCGCATTACCAGACTGATTCCCTGGAACGTAAGCGGGTGGAGCGACAGTTCGGGAAGATGGCCAAACAGGTGGTTCAATACCGCAAGCAGCGGAAGTATTAGTTTAAAAAGAAAAAGAGGAACACGCCGCCCCTCTCTTTACTCAAACTACAATGAAATCATGTCCGGAGACCGGACCTTGTTAAAAGGGTCCGGGCCTCCACTCTCTAATGCATTTTTGCGAAATGACCGATTGAACGGTCGCCGGACGGTGTATGCGGGCAGGATTGTGATCAAAAAAGCCCTGACGGTGACTCAATCCGCCAGGGCTTTTTTATGGGTTTAATAACCGGGGTTCTGGACGATCTTTTTGTTCTGGTCCACAACCGGTTGCGGCACCGGGTTCATGTACATTTTCTTCGTGAAAACATGCGGGTGATTGAGCCCAACGATTTCGTACACCCACTTGCCCTTGTTGTCGGCTGGTGAAGTGTTGGTGATTTTCATCCCGTGGAAATCCTTGTTCATAACGTCTTCGGCAATTACCCAGCGGACGATGTCGTAAAACCGCTTCGCTTCGAAACACAGTTCAACCCTACGCTCGCGGCGGATTGCCTGGCGCATGGTTTCCTTCGTCAGTCCGGCCGGAAGTTCCGGCAAATTGGAGCGTTTACGGATCGCATTCACAGCCGAGTACACCGACGCATCCGGGCCGACCGACTCATTCTGCGCCTCCGCATAGTTCAGCAGCACCTCCGCATACCGGTAATACACATAGTTCTGCCCGCTAGCGGCGCCCCCGCGTGGCTTCAATGGATTGATCTTCTTTTTGAAATAATAACCCGTATTACCTACGTCGTCCGTACCGAAATCAATCTGGTTTTTCGAAGGTCTCACCTTATCGATCCGTGTGTAAATGGTGTCGGTTTTGGCCATCCAGTCCTGCTTGTAAGGAGCGCCGTCGTACACTATGAAGTCGTAAAAGCGTTTTTCGCGGTTTACGTAAGGCTTTTGCGGGTCATAGCCGGAGGTTGGATCGGTGATGACTTTGCCGTTGGCCATCGCAAACTGGTCGACGAGCTCCTGCGTCGGGCAGTAGTTGCCCCAGGTATAATACACGCCGTCGATCCACACGGGGCCACCATATTGCTCGTAGTTCGAGCCCATGATTACGGCCACCACCTGGCGGTCCCAGATCACCTCGGAATTGTACTCGTTTTTCTCCCACCAGAATGCATTCACGTCCGGGAACAATGCATAGGTACCGCCATAGGTATCCATAAACTGCTTATTCGTCGCCGCGGCGGTGGCCCAGCGTTTGGCATCGAAATTCCCGAAACCCACCAGCTTATTCGGATCGGCGCCCGCAGCGGGCGTAGCCGCGTTGAACGCCGGGCTTGCCGCATACAATTCCAGCCAGCCTTTGAGCGCGAGCGCCGCGCCGAGGGTAGCCCGACCGGCATCCGCATCGCCATTGTTGTATTTGACAGGCAATGCCTTGTTGGCTACAATTTCACCCAACTCTTTGGTAATGAAATTGAATGTTTCCTCGAAAGTAGCGCGCGGGCGATAGAGCTCTTCTTCTCCCATCGTGTTGCGATCGAGTACTTCGGTAATTATCGGCAGACCGCCCAGGTGCATAAACAACTCGCTGTAATAATAGGCCCGCATGAACCGCACCTCGTCGATGCGCTTTTTCCGGTAGGCTTCCGAAAAGTTCGCCGAGTTTTCGGTCACTTTCTGTATAAACAGGTTGCATTTGCGGATTTTGAGAAAGCCGGCCGCCCACGAGGCATAATCCGTTGCATTGCCATTCGCATGGTCCATCGGCGTACCGTTGTTCACCGCCGGGTCTACGATGCCCTGCCGCCAGGAATAGGATTTCCAGTAGAAACCCGCGTCGTTGTCGTCGGTAAAGTTGTCGAGGTTGTCGGGCGAGTTCCATTTGTTGGAGAGCACGGCGTAGATATCGTTCAGAAACAGGTCGGCATTGCCTTCCGACGACCATTGCATATCATCGGTGAGGCGACTTTTGATGTCGTTTTCCAAAAAATCCTCATTGCAGGAAGTCGTGAAAAGGCCCAGGGCCAGCACTGCGAGGGAAATAGTATATTTTATTCTTTTCATTGTTTCAGGATTTTTCGAGATCAGAATGTCACATTAAGCCCAAACACGTACACTTTCTGGTTCGGATAGGCGGTTTCGCGATCGGTGTAGCCTACTTCCGGGTCCATGAATTTCAACTTGCTGAATGTCAGCAAATTTTGCCCCGACGCGTACACGCGTACATGCTGCATGCGGATCGCACGCGTGAGGCTTTTCGGCAGTGTGTAGCCGATGATCGCGTTTTTGAGGCGCAAGTGTGCCGTGCTCGTCATCCAGAAGTCCGACAGCTGCGTGTTGTTCGCGTAGGGCGCCTGGGTAGCGCGCGGGTAGCGGGCATCCTGCGTCTGGGGCGTCCAGCGGTTGTCGTAATATTCGTAGCTCGAATTACTGTTGTTGTTATTGAACGGAATGGTCTGGAACTGGCGGATATCGAGGCTGGCTAGCGAAGATCCCTGGAAAAACAAGTTCAGATCAAAGCCTTTCCAGTCGGCTGTCGCATTCAGCCCGTAGGTGAGCAGCGGGTAAACCGGCTTGCCGATCACTACCTCGTCGTTCGAATCGATTTTGCCATCGGGTACTCCCTGCGGGCCGCTCACATCTACATACCGAATGTCGCCCGGGCGCAATGCACCGAATTGGGTTACATTATAGCCGTCGGCGGTGGTGATCAGGCCGTCGTCGTTCTTGTCGTCCTCGGTGGTGAAAAGGCCAGCGGTTTTATAGCCGAATTGCGTCCCCAATGCACGGCCTGTACGGCTACGGTTCGGGTTGTTGCGGGTAGCTGCCGTCTCAAAGACCTTGATCATCTTGTTTTTGGCGTAACTCACATTGCCGTTGATACCCAGCCGGAGGTCATTCTGGAAGCGGTAGTTGGTACCAAGGCTCAGCTCAACGCCATTGTTTTCCATGATCCCACCATTCTCGTCGGCCAACGCGAGGCCATATTCGACTGGCACGCTCACTGCCGGCGGAAGCAGCATTCCCGTCCGCTTTTCGTGGAAATAGTCCGCCTCGACAGTCAGCAAACCGCGCCACAGCGATGCTTCCAGGCCAATATCGGTTTTGGTGGAAATCTCCCAGGTAATGTTCTTGTTGGCCTCGTTCGGTACCACCGCGCCCTGCACCATCGAGCCGGGGCCGAATGCGTAGGCATTGCCATTCAGGTTATAGCCGGTCAGGTACTGGAACGCCGTACCCGCCAGGTTCCCCGATTTACCCCACGACCCGCGTACTTTCAGGTTATCGACCCAGTTGAAGCCATTTTTAAGAAAATTCTCCTCCGAAATCACCCAACCGGCCGAGAATGCAGGGAAATAGCCCCAGCGCTTGCCCGGAGCGAAATAGTAGTGCCCATCGTACCGCCCCGACGCTTCGAGCAGGTACTTGCCCGCATACGCGTAGCCTACGCGGTACACGTAGCCGATCTGGCTGCCGGTCGAAGAAGTACCGCCATTATCGAAGTCGTTTTTGTTGGAACTACCCATATTCAGCTCGTCCACATCGACGGCGAAGTTGTTGCGTCGGGCCGAAAACAGCTCATAAGTGTTGTTCCGGGCTTCGGCCACGATCAAACCGGTGAAATCGTGCTTACCGAACGTGTTGTGGTAATTGAGATAACCCTGGTATGTAAATGTCTGCGTTTTGATAAACTGCTGTGCCAGCCACGAGAATGCCGCCGCTCCCCCTTCCGCCGTTGAAATCTCGCGCTTGTAGGTAGCTGGTGTTGTGGTGAGGTCCTGGGTGTAGTAATAAAATGGTTTGTGATAGCCTTTCTTGGTGCGCTGGCTCGGGTCGTAGCTGAATGTCCCTTTGACGCTCAGCCCTTTGATAAACGGCAGCTTTTGCTCGATGGCGATCGTGGTGAGCAAAGTGTTGTTGGAATTTTTGGTATAACCCGCCTTTAAAACCCCTACCGGCGAGTTTCCTGCAAATTCTCCCCATAAACCATTGCTGTAATAAAGCGCACGTATCGGAATGTATTTGAAACCGTTACGGAATAAATTTCCGGCCGAAACGGCGGTATCCACCGACGATACCCGTTCTACGGAACCGATCAGCGAAAGCGAAACCGTTGTGGTTTTGGTCGCCTCGGCCGTCAGGCTCATATTATAGCTGTAACGCATGTATTTCACCGGGTCGAACATCCCGTTTTGCTTCAAAAAGCCAAAACCCGTCTGGTACTTGATCCGCTCAGAACCACCGCTCAACTGCAAAGTATAGTTTTGCATCGGTGCATTCATATTCACGAGTTCTTTCGTGTTGCTGATCGGGTATTTGTCCGGGTTCTCGCGGTTCAGGTTCTGATAGTTTTCAACCAGGTCCGTCGCGAAAGGAAGCTGCGTGCCGGTCGGGTTCTCGTTCAGATAGGCTTCGTTTTTAAGCCGCATA
>CAMLNK010000161.1 GCA_946481035.1 uncultured Dyadobacter sp.
CAACGCGCCGCCGACCGTCTGCAATCGACTGATCGCAGTGTGCGGGAGGAAGCCTGGCGCGCGATTGCAGGTCGTCGGTACGAGGATCACGGGAAGCTGGATGATTTGCTGAACAAGCTTGTTACCCTGCGCGATACTGTCGGCCGCAATGCCGGTTTCAGCAACTACCGCGATTATATGTTCGCCGCCATGGGCCGTTTTGACTACACGCCGCAGGATTGTTTCAACTTCCACGGCTCGGTGAAAAAGGCCGTGGTGCCTATTTTGAATGAGATGGCGGCGGAGCGCAAAGCTGCATTGCAGGTGGATGCGCTGCGTCCGTGGGATACGAAGGTGGACCCGAAGGGGTTACCGCCTTTGAAGCCATTCGAGACCGGCGAGGAACTTTTGGATAAGACGATCCGTGCATTCTCGCGTCTTGATCCGTTCCTGGGCGACTGCCTGCGCATTATGAAAACGATGAAGCACCTCGACCTCGAATCACGGAAGGGGAAGGCGCCGGGCGGCTATAACTACCCGCTCGACGAGATAGGCGTGCCGTTTATCTTTATGAATGCGACTTCGAACCTGCGCGACATGGTCACGCTCCTGCACGAGGGCGGGCACGCGGTGCATTCGCTCGTGACGCGCGACCTGGCACTGAATTCTTTCAAGCACACGCCTTCGGAAGTGGCTGAGCTGGCTTCGATGTCGATGGAGCTGATCACGATGGATTTCTGGGATGAGTTCTTCGACAATGAGGAAGACCTGAAACGCGCGAAAATCACGCATTTGGAATCGATCATCGAGACCTTGCCGTGGGTTGCGACTGTGGATAAGTTCCAGCATTGGATGTACGAAAACCCGCAGCATACGCCAGAGCAGCGTACCGAGGCCTGGGTGCGCATTTACGAGGAGTTTACAGATACGGTGATGGACTGGTCGGCGTTGGAAAACTTCAAAAAATACCTCTGGCAGCGCCAGTTGCATATTTATGAAGTGCCGTTCTATTACATTGAATATGGTATTGCGCAGCTTGGGGCGATCGGCGTTTGGAAAAACTACCGGGAGAACCCCGCGGCCGGTTTAAAGGGCTATCTCGACGCGTTGAAGCTCGGGTATACCGCCACGATTGGCGAAATTTACCAGGCTGCCAATATTCCGTTCGATTTCTCGGAGCGGCATATCGCTGAGTTGATGCAGTTTGTGCGCGATGAGCTGGCGGTGTTAAAAAAATAATATTTCAGCTGCCCGCAATTTGGTGGTTATGAAATTGGCGGTTATTTTTGCGCACAATACTATGAACGATCAAAGAAATGAAATTCAATAAAATAGTTGCTTTTGTTGCGTGTGTGGTGCTTCTTTCTTCTTGTGAATACCAAAAGTATAACCACAAGGACCAGAAAGATCTGAATGCCGGTAATGAGTGGGTGTACGGTGTAAGCCCTGATTCGTTGCCACGTCAGATGTCATTCAAATATGATGCAAAGCCTGAGCTTGATGCCCGCGTAAACGACATCCGCGCGAAACTTTACGGTGGTAAAATTCCTAGCTCGCTGGTGAAAGAATAGCAACCATTCTTTGGAAAAATATACGAGATATCCCCACGAAATGGGGATATCTTTTTTTTGCCCGGTTTTTCCGGTTATTGAACAATTTTAATATTGCATTACGCGTATTATCCTTCTGGATTCTGCCCATTGACTAAGTGAAGTTGTGACGATTGAACATTTTTAATTTACTTTACGTATTCGAGGCAAGGCGAAGCCGAAATTTTAGAAAGAAATAAGCGAATAAAAAGTTTTCAAAACATGAACATAGCTTTGGTCACCGGCTCCGCCGGACTAATTGGAAGTGAATCGGTTGCTTTTTTGGCTGGCAAGTTTGATCTGGTCATCGGGGTCGATAATAACCTTCGCCAATATTTCTTTGGCGCGGATGGAAATACCGAGTGGAACCGTAACCGTATCGAAGAAGCTTTTGGCAACTACAAACACTATGCTGCGGACATTCGCGAGGTAAGCCAGCTCGAACCGATCTTCAAAGAGTATGGTACTGATATTAAAATGATCGTTCACGCGGCAGCGCAGCCAAGCCACGACTGGGCAGCACGCGAGCCGTTCACCGATTTCGGCGTGAATGCGGTTGGTACATTGAATATGCTGGAAATGACGCGCCTGCACGCACCTGAGGCAGTATTCATTTTCACTTCTACCAATAAGGTTTACGGCGACAATCCGAACTACCTGCCTTTGGTAGAGCTCGAAACCCGTTGGGAAATCGATGAAAATCACCCGTATTTCGAAAACGGTATCGACGAAAACCACAGCATCGACCATACCAAACACTCGATTTTCGGCGCATCCAAGGTGGCTGCCGACATTATGGTGCAGGAATATGGCCGCTATTTCGGTATGAAAACGGCTGTTTTCCGCGGAGGGTGCCTCACAGGCCCTAACCACTCGGGCGCGCAGCTGCACGGCTTCCTGGCTTACCTGATGAAATGCGCCATTACCGGAACGCATTACACGATTTTCGGCTACAAAGGCAAGCAGGTTCGCGACAATATCCATAGCCACGACCTGGTGAACATGTTCTGGCACTATTACCAAAACCCACGCCCGGGCGAAGTTTACAACGCCGGCGGCGGCCGTTTTGCCAACTGCTCGATGCTCGAAGCGATCGCATTATGCGAGCAGATTACAGGAAACAAACTTTCTTACTCATACTCGGAAACCAACCGCATCGGCGACCACATCTGGTACGTGAGCGATCTTTCGAAGTTCAAATCGCATTACCCGGGTTGGAACTGGGAATACGGCCTGACGGAAACGCTTACGCAGATCCACGACGGTATCGCATCGCGACTTGGAGTAAAAACCGTTTAAATCACATTCAAAGCCTTCGGAAACCCCGTCCGGAGGCTTTCGTAACTCTCTCCCATGCCAGAAAATTACGTCATTATTATACCCCAATTCAATGACTGGGAGGCGCTGAATCTGCTGATTCAAAAGATTAATGCGGATTTAAATACCCCGATCCTTCAAAACACGACACTACTCGTCGTGGACGATTGCTCTTCCCGTCCGAGAACTGCCCCATTTGTCGCATTTGGTGGAAAAGAGCTGAAAGTACTGCGGCTTTACCGGAACCTCGGCCATCAGAAAGCCATTGCAATCGGTCTTTCCTACGTGGCCGACCACATGCCCGCCGATAAGGTGATCGTGATGGACGCGGATGGGGAGGATGCGCCGGGAGATATTAACAAGCTGGCGGCTAGGTCGATAGAAGAGCCCGGTAAGATTATTTTCGCGGAGCGCAACAAGCGTACCGAGGGTTTTCTGTTCCGGTTCTTTTATGTGATTTACAAATACGTTTTCAAACTGCTGACGGGCAAGGTGATCACTTTTGGTAATTTCAGCCTGGTGCCGCAAAGCCGTTTGCAGAACCTCGTTCGCGTTTCTGAAATCTGGAATAACTATCCGGGCGGCGTGATCAAATCGCGCATTCCTTACGATTCGGTACTCACCAACCGCGCCACAAGGCTTGCAGGCGAGAGTAAAATGAACTTCGTTTCGCTCGTTTTACACGGCCTGAGCGCGATTTCCGTAATGGTGGATACTACTGCGGTACGGATTCTGATTTTCTCGATGTTCATGTCGGGCATTGCGATCGCATTCATTTTCTTTATTCTTTTCCTGAAACTGATCGGAAACGCAACGCCGGGTTGGGCGTCGACGTTGGGCAGCACGCTGATGATCCTCATGCTGCAATCCTTCCTGATTTCACTGTTTCTCGTGTTTATGGTCCTGCAATACCGTTCGCAGCAGCATTTCATCCCCGCCGTTCATTACCGCGATTTTGTCGAGAAAGTAGAGTCTTTTAGCTAATCGTATGTTCAGTTTCGACAATTCTCCTCCCGTATACTGGTTCATAGGCTATCTATTGGCGGGGATTGTCATTTTTGGTTCCCAATATAAACCGTTGTCTAACAGGGCTTACCTGTCACTCGGTGTAGTATTGCTGGTCTTTATGCGTTTACCGGTGATCGTTTTTAACCGGGAGCTCAACCAGGACGAGAGCCAGATGCTCAGCCACGCGATTACGCTTTTGCAGGACCCGGTTTACTGGCGCTCCGTCGATGGTACGACCATCGGCCCGCTGGATAATTACCTGCTCGTGCTTCCCAAACTACTGGGCTTCCAGCTGGATTACAGTGCCGCCCGATTTATGGGGCTGCTGTGCGTGGCAGGTGCGTGGCTTTTGCTGTTTTCCGCCATTAAAAACTGGTTTGGGACATCCATCGCCCGTGCGATTTCCATTGTACCGCTGCTTTTTGTGGCTTTTACACAGGAAATCGATTTTGTGCATTATTCGAGCGAGCAGCTTCCGGTGTTGTTACTGGCATTTAGCCTCTGGCAGCTCTCGCGCCTTGATCCTAAAACTTCCCCTTCCGTAAGCGGGTTGTATTTTTTGGGATTAGCCGCCGGAGCGGTTCCTTTCGGAAAATTGCAGGCTGTGCCGATCGCCGCCGTCATTGTGTTGTCGGCGTTCTGGGTATTGTTCAACCGGTTTCAGCGGTATGGAGAGTTGAAATCCGTGGGTGCATTGATATTGGGCGGACTTACCGTGCCGCTTTTTTTCCTTGCCTTCACATTATCGTTCGGTGTTTTCGACGATCTGATTGATTTTTATGTGCTGGGAAATGCGATTTACGCAGGCGGGAGCACGTTTACGGACATTCCTTCGCAGTTCTACAAAATCGTCGCATTGTCTACCGACTTTCAGTTTTTCAGTCTTGCGCTGGTTATTCCGATGGTAGTAGGGTTGGCGCGGATAGTACGGCTTTACCTGCCGGGCAAAATGGATTTCCATGTGCCATTCACCATTCTTTTCCTCATTCTGGCGAGCATTTACGCTGTTACCAAGTCGGGCAATGATTTTATACATTACCTCAATTTCTGCATTATTCCCTGGACTCTACTGGCCGCGTACGGCTTTTCGGCTGTGGAGAGCTGGTCACTTGCATTTCCGACGATCATGGTCATGTGGTTCGGCGTTTACGACGCGGTGCATTTTGTGAAAGAGCGTCGGCTGAACGCGTTCGATTCGGTGGGCAAAACCACCTTGCAGCAAAGCCCGGTGGTGACGGAAATACTGAAACGGAAGAAAGAAGGCGATTATATGGTCGTGTGGGGCTGGAATTGCTCCTACTATGTGGAAGCGCAGCTGGCGCAGGGAACCGCCGAAAACCACTCCGAACGCTCGATTTTCGCACATCCGATGCGCGATACCTATCGCAAGCGCTACATGTCCGACCTGGAAAGGACCAGGCCTGCATTTGTCGTGGACGCCGTGGGCAGGAACAGCCATTGGGTACAAGACAAAAAAACTCAGGGCATCGAAAGCTACCCTGAGTTAAATCAATATATCCGTAATCACTACACTTTGCTTGGCGAGTACGACGACGTCCGGCTTTACATCCGCAACGATCGTCAGGCCTTACGATAGAATGTCGGTCGGGGCTGCATTTTCAGCCTGCAACAGGTCATTCAGCGTCGTTTTGTCGAGTACCGCGAGGTTGGCATCGCGCCATCTTTCCAGTACCGTACGCAGGCTGCAAGTTTCTTCGTCCTTACAGTCGTCGCATTTGCCATAGAAGAACATCGAAACGCATAGCGCCGGTGCAATAGGGCCGTCGATGATCCGCAGCACCTTCGAGAAATTGACTTCCCCGGGAGGTACGCGCAGCAGATAGCCCCCGCCTTTCCCTTTCTGGCTTTGCAGCACGCCGTTGTTCCGTAAGTCGAGCAGGATAGCTTCCAGGAATTTTTTCGGAATTTTCTCTTTTTCAGCAATGTAAGAGATTAATACCGGTCCTTTTCCGTATTGTTCCGCCAGGACTTTGAGGGCCTTCAGGGCGTATTTAGCTTTTTTCGAAATCATTGTTGATCAAATGTACTTTTGGGTCAGCATCTGTAAAGATGAAACATAATTTGGTGAAACAATAATTCCCGGTCAGTTTCTGGGTGGTTTTCCGCCGTTGAGCAGTCCCTGCATCCTTTCCAGCGTCTTTTTCTCACCGCATAACGAAAGGAATGCCTCCCGTTCCAAATCGATCAGGTATTGTTCCGAGACAAGCTGCGGGTAGCTCAAATCGCCCCCATTGATCACATAAGCCAGTTTTTCCGCGATTTTGGCGTCGTGGTCGGTAATGTAATTGGCGAGGCGCATTTGGGTAATGCCAGCCAGGAACAATGCAATGCCCGTTTTGCCCTGTACTTTAATATCGTGGCGCGGCTTGGGCTGCGTATATCCGTTTTCTGCCAGGTCGATCGCCGCTTGTTTGGCTTCGGCGATCAATCGCGAACGGTTTAGCACGATCTGGTCTTTGTCCTGCAAATAATTCATCGCCTTCGCCTCGTGCGCGGACGTGGATACCTTCGCCTGCGCGATGTTCATGAATGCATTTTGAAGGATATTCAGCTCCGGATCGCCGGCCTGGTACATATCCGAGCAGCGCAGCGCCATTTCCTTTGTACCACCGCCGGCAGGGATCAATCCCACACCAAATTCAACCAAACCAATGTAGGTTTCCGCATGCGCTACCACCTTATCCGCGTGTAATGTAAGCTCGCAACCGCCCCCGAGCGCGAGCGTATGAGGCGCCACCACTACCGGCACCGACGAGTACCGTGCCCGCATCATGGTTTGCTGAAACTGCGAAATGACCAGATTGATCTCGTCAAATTCCTGCTCCACCGCGTACATAAACAGCATTGCCAGGTTAGCACCGGCAGAAAATGCCTCTACCGCTTCATTACCAATCACCAGCCCCCGGAAATCCTTCTCCGCCAGACTAATGCTTTTCTGAATACCCTCTATCACTTCCGAGCCCATCGTATTCATTTTGGATTTGAATTCGAGGTTCAGGATACCGTCGCCCATGTCGTAGACGTTAGCGCCAGCGTTTTTCCAGACAATATTGTTGGAAAGATTGCTGAGCAAAATGAAGCTTTCCTGGCCCGGAATGCGTTTGTACGATTTCGAAGGAATATCATAATACAACCGCTTGCCGTTCTCGACTTTATAGAATGACTCGTTACCCGCCGCGAGCATTTCATACACCCAGTCGGCCGGTTTCAGATCGAGCGATTCCATAATCGCCAGCATGTTTTTCACCCCAATGGCATCCCAGGTTTCAAAAAGGCCATATTGCCACCCGAAACCGGCGGTAATGGCCTGGTCGATGCGGAATATTTCGTCGGAAATCTCAGGAATGCGAAATGTCGCGTATTTGAAAACGTCGGCAAATGTCTTTCTATAAAAATCGCCGGCCTTGTCCTTACCCGCTACCAGCGCGCCGAAACGTTTGTACACGTCGCTTATATTCCTGGTGCCTTCCAGCGTTTCGAATTTCACCTTGCCCGACGGCACGTATTCCAAGGTTTTGAAATCCAGCGCCAGGATCACCGACTTACCTTTTTCGTCTTTGATTTTTTTATAAAAGCCCTGACCAGTTTTGTCGCCCAGCCATTTGTTATCGAACAGCTTTTGCATGATTTCGGGCAGCACAAATGCATCGCGCGACTCGTCCTTACCCTCGCCGGAAGCGTACAGGTTATTGGCCACATGCACCGTAGTATCGAGCCCTACCACATCCGAGAGCCGGTAAGTACCCGATTTCGGCCTTCCGGCAACCGGGCCGGTCAGTTTATCCACTTCATCCACGCTCAGGCCCATTTCTTCGGCCACG
>CAMLNK010000162.1 GCA_946481035.1 uncultured Dyadobacter sp.
CGCCGTGGCAGCGGGGGTTTCGTTTTCGATGTAGGTTTTTGGGGGGAAGGAGGAAAGGAGGATGCTCCCTTTCCTCCTTATTCCATCCTCCCTATCTCCAACTTTTGAAAGAAAAACACCAACTCCCGAAACGACAGGAATATTTCACCAACCCGCGGGTTGCACCCCGCCTCTTTTTGAAACGCCATATGGTCGCTGTAAATGATCCAAAGGTCTTCGATCCATTCGGAAGCGGTGCTTTGGCTTAGCAATTCTTTGACTCCCCGGCCATAGGCAAGGCATGTTGCGTCGTCATCGACTACATTTTTGATTAAAGTATTCATAATATGATTGATGGAAGTGTATAATGCCTTGTCTTAGGTGTCCAAACGTTCATAGTGACGTTTAGGGAGCTTTCGCTGGCCCTCACCATAACAAGGCAGTTCTCGAATCTCTTTAATACTATGTTTTTGGAAGCGGCAAATTTGGTAGATCCACCAACTATTCCAAGGCGCCAAACACACCGATGTACAAACGGCTATCAACCAATTTTCAAACGCCCGGAAAACTGCATATTTCCTTATTGTTGCGTACCTACGGCACTGCCGGGTTGGCGATGATGCATTTCCTTCCTACCAATATTGCGTCACTAACGGGACTTAGCCATTGCATTGAAATTCCCACTCAACATCAGCCCAATCCCCCCTTTGTCCCTCCTACACCCTCCCTTTCCTCCACCCTCCTTTCCTCCCTTCCTCCTTCCTCCTTCCTCCCAAAACAACAGTAACATTCCCCCCATCCCACCTTTTACCGACAACATCCTAAACCAACCACCATGACCCAATCCACCAGCCGCCGCGAATTTCTTAGAACAGCCGGGCTTACTACCCTTGGCCTTACGGTTTTACCAAATTTGATCACGCGCGCTGCGCCGAGCGATCGCGTGCGTATAGCCCATATCGGTTTGGGCGGGATGGGAAATAATCATATGAAGTGGTTTGCTGATCTGCCCGAGGCCGAAATTGTTGCGCTTTGCGATGTGGATGAACTGCATTTGGGCGACACGAAAAAGCGGCTGGAAGCGATGAAGCAGGACATTAAAGTGGATACTTACGGGGATTTCCGGCGCATTCTCGAACGGAAGGATATCGACGCCATTACAGTGGCTACGCCCGATCACTGGCATGCGCAGATCGCGACGCTGGCGTTTCAGGCGGGGAAAGATGTGTATGGCGAAAAGCCGCTTTCATATTGTTTGAAGGAAGGCAAAATGATGCTCAAACAGCTCGAAAAGCACGATCGGGTGTTTCAAATGGGCAACCAGATCCATGCGGGCGACAATTTTCACCGGGTTGTGGAATTGATCCAGTCGGGGTCGATTGGAAAAGTGCATACGGTGCGGCTGTGGAAAAAGCCGAGTACCAAAGAGCTGGGTTCGCCAACGGTGCAGCCGGTTCCCAAAACTTTGAACTGGGATATGTGGCTTGGCCCCGCGCCGTTTACCGAATATATTCCAGAGAAATGCCATTTCACCTACCGCTATTTCCTCGACTATTCGGGCGGCGAGTTTGCCGATTTCTGGTGCCATATCGCCGATGTGATGTATTCAGCAATCCACCCGAAAGGCCTTTCGAAGATCAATGCACGGGGTACTGCATACGAAGGCATTGCCGACGCACCCAAAACGCTCGACGTCGATTATGAATTTGATGGTTTGAAGGTATATTGGTCGTCCAACCCGCCCAATGTTCCCGGTGCGGCCGACCGCGGTATCGGTGCGTTCTTTGAGGGTGACAAGGGCACGCTTATCTGCGATTACAACACACGCGAGCTGACGATCAACGGCGAGAAGATGAACGACATTGCCTCCGTGCCCATTACCAATCCGCGCTCGCCGGGGCACCAGCAGAATTTCATCGACTGCGTCAAATCGCGCAAACAGCCCGAATCCAACCTCGCCTATGCGCGCGAAATGACGATTCCAATGCATTTGGGACTGATCTCCTACCGCTTGAAACGCGAACTGACCTGGAATGCAAAGAAGGAAAAGTTCATTCATGACAAAGAGGCAAACCAGTTCTTAAACCGAAAGCCGCGAAAAGAATGGGACTTGGTATAATGTAACCATTGTTAGATATTTTTGTATATTCAACAGAAATATCTAACAAAAGCCATGAAATATTTTCTACTAACCACGCTCATTTCCGGCGGTTTGCTGTCCGGTTGTAAGGATTCCTCCGGCCCTGTAAGTGATATGCCTGCTATTCAAAGCATTTCGTTTGAAGGCTTACCTGATCAGAATGTGACTTTCGACGCTGCCAATTCGGCGATAACCGTCAGAATGCCGGCCGTGCTGGAAGGAGGTTTGAAGCCTATTATGAAACTGACGGAAGGTGCGCGGCCTGTCGGCCTGCTTCCGAACGGAACGATTGATATCTCTGCTTTTTGCTCATGCACAAAACCGACTGAAAACGTTTACCTCCGGGTTGACAACCAGACGAAAACTGCTACCTACCGGTTAAACATTATTGCTACCGGCCCACTCGCGCCGCAGGATGTTTATGAGGAAACGACATTTTCCAGAAAAACCGGCGTCTTAAAAATGAGTCTGCCTGTTCGCAACCAATTCAGTATTACCCATCTGGATCGCGTTATATTCGAAAGCGAGGACGGGAATGACGACGCCTTGATTTATGCCGACGGGGCTCCTCTTGCCAGTTGTGCGCCCGAACCCAACAGAATTTCAGTTGCATTATACGCTCCAATCCAGCAAGTTCTAAAACCAGGCAAGTACAAAATTCAAATAGGAAATCTTAAATTTCCGCAGCGGTTAATCGTCATCGATTAACTGCATTTATCTCACTCATACGTTCCCTCATTACATTCGACCTTCGGATAAAAAGCCAATTCAATATTATACAATTTGTATAATTATTCGTAACTTTATTTATCGGAACAACATGCAAATGTTACCCGTGTTTCCAGCGGCGAAAGCGTCGTTGCGAAAATTATTCGGCCTGCCGGGCTTGTTTTGCCTTCCCTCAATGACGGCTGGCGGTTCAATTTTCACAAACATGCCCGAAAGAAGTATTGCCACGCGTACGTGCTCGTTTGCGAGGATACCCCTGAGGTGATTGAAGGATGTCTGATTTTTGAGATGCGGAATGGCGTGGAGCCTTATATGGCATTTATGGAGGTCGCGCCGCATAATCGGGGGCAGGAAAAAGTGTTAGAGCATATTGCGGGCTGCCTGATCGCCACGGCTTGTCGGCTTAGTGAGAAGCACGGAAAAGATCATTATCGGGGATGGTTGACGTTCGATGTGAGGGAACGTCAAAAAGAAGATGAAATCAAATTAATGGCTGTGTACTGCCAAAAGTATGGCGCCCTGAGGTGGGGAGAAACAACGATGTTGATTTCGCCAGAAAATGGTGAGGAACTGATTTCTAAATTTTTAACATCAGAGCAATGAAAAAGGAAAACGAGATCGAGTCGGATGAGCTTTGGGATGAAGAAAAGCAACAAGCGTTGCGCGAATTTATCATTGCAGAAAATGCAAAGCGAACGCCAGAGCAAAAATTAAAAACCGAAATGTTGGGGATTCAATATATGATGGAGGATTACTTTAATGATGACGCGCTGCGTATTGTTGAATTTGAACCCGCTGAATTCCTCAGTATCCAGTACTTCATCAAACGCTACATGAAAGTTCTCAAAGTCTCCCAAAAGCAACTCGCGGAGCTTTTTGAGATGAAGGACAGCAACCTGCACAAGTATCTCACGGGCGAGCGGAAGCTGAATACGGATATCGCATTCAAGCTGGCTTCTTTTACGAAAACTACGCCGGAGCATTGGCTGCGATTGGAAATCCGTAACGAGCTGAAAAAGCTGGGCGGTGCCAAGGCGGCGGAGTTTGAAAAATACGGCTATGAGCATGTGGTGAATGCTCAGGATTGATTCGGGTGTGCGTTTATTTAATGCATTAACAGGAATTTAATGCTTTTTGAAGGGGTTGTTGAAGTTGGGTTGTCATACAGAAAAGTAGTGTGTGCACCGAACCATACTTCATCCAACAAATGCAAAAATTCATCCTATTATTCGTTATCGCTGCATGCTCACTGCCGGCATTAGCCCAAACCAAATGGAAGCTGATCGCCGACGAGGAGCAGATCCGTATCTATTCTTCGGCGGTTCCTGAGTCGAAAATAAAAGCTATTAAGGTCGATTGCGTGGTGGAAGCATCACTTTCACAGATGGTTTCACTGCTGCTCGACGTGGAGGCGGGCACACAATGGGTTTACAAAACCAAGTCGTGTACGCTCGTGAGGCGGGTCTCCCCTACCGATTTGTACTATCATTCCGAAATAAGCCTGCCCTGGCCGCTCGATAACCGGGATTTTGTGGCGCACCTGGTGACACGGCAGGACCCTGCAACCAAAGCAGTGACGATTGACGGACCGGTGGTGGCCGGCATGGTGCCTCGCAGGAAAAATGTCGTCAGGGTCAGCGATTCGAAAGGTCGCTGGGTGCTGACGCCGGTGGCAGGCAAGGTGCGGATAGAATACATGCTGCATACCGATCCGGGAGGCTATTTACCGGCCTGGGCGGTGAACGCGTTTGCGGCGGAAGGGCCTATGGAGACATTTAAAAGTATGAAACAGCAGCTCAAATTGCCGAAATATAGAAATGCCTCCCTTACATTTATAGCCAATTAGAAGGGTTATACAATGTAAAAGAAAAATAGAATGAAAATCAGAAGTTACGAGCTGTTCCAGGTACCTCCCAGATGGTTGTTTTTGAAGATTGAAACCGATGAAGGCATTGTCGGATGGGGCGAGCCGGTGATCGAAGGCAAGGCGGCTACGGTGGCTGCGGCGGTGCACGAATTAATGGAAGCATTGATCGGCAAAGACCCGCTTGACATCGAAGGCCACTGGAATACGATGTACCGGGGTGGTTTTTACCGCGGCGGCCCGATCCTGATGAGCGCGATCGCAGGTATAGACCAGGCGTTGTGGGATATTAAAGGCAAGTTCTTCAATGCACCTGTTTATCAATTGCTGGGCGGCAAATGCCGCGATAAGATCAAGGTATATTCCTGGATCGGCGGCGACAGGCCGGACGAAGTGGCGGGTGCAGCCAAAGAGTGCTTTGATCGCGGTTTCAAGGCCATTAAGATGAATGCGACCAATGAAATGCAGTACATCGATTCTTTTGAAAAAATCGATCTGGCGATTAAACGGGTAGCATCGATCCGCGAAGCGCTCGGCTACGGGCTGGAAATCGGGGTAGACTTCCACGGGCGCCTGCACAAGCCGATGGCTAAGATATTGGCCAAAGAATTGGAGCCGTTCCGGCCGATGTTCATTGAAGAGCCGGTACTGTCCGAAAACAACGAGGCATTGCGCGAAATTGCCGCGCATACTTCCATACCGATCGCAACGGGCGAGCGTATGTTCAGCCGCTGGGATTTCAAAAACCTGCTGATGGACGGCTATGTGGACATTATCCAGCCCGACCTCTCCCATGCGGGCGGCATTACCGAATGCAAAAAAATACTTTCGATGGCTGAGGCGTTCGACGTGGCCGCGGCGCCGCATTGCCCGCTCGGCCCCATTGCCCTGGCGGCATGCCTGCAAGTGGATGCTACCAGTCATAATGCATTCATCCAGGAACAAAGCCTTGGTATTCACTACAATCAAGGCAGTGACCTGATGGACTACCTGAGCGACCGAACGGTATTCGACTACAACGATGGCTATGTCAATATCCCGTCCGGCGCCGGCCTCGGTATCGAAGTGGACGAAGAGCAGGTCCGGAAAATGGCCGCGATCGGTCACAACTGGAAGAACCCGCTGTGGACACATGAGGACGGTAGCGCGGCTGAGTGGTAGTTTGATGGAGGAAGGGAGGATGGAGGATGGGAAATTGGCATTGGGCGTAGGGGACCCCGCTGGGGTCGTGTCAACACATGACAAAAGGCCCCGGCGGGGCCACCTGTCCTAACGTCCACACCCATCCTCCCCTTCCTCCCTTTCCTCCATCCTCCCCTTCCTCCTTTCCTCCCTTCACCCAACCGCCACCTTAATAGCCCTTTCGACGGGCGAACTGCCGTCGACGCATAGCTCCTCCCGCAACAGCAACGGCGGTTGGGCCATGAATTTGGGCTCGGTGCCGCGATGGGCCTGGGCGGCGTGAGCGAGGAACGGGTGGCAGAGGTAAACCGTACCCGCCTTGCCGGTTGCCAATGCAATTTCCCGTTGGGGCATTTCGTCCAGTTTGCCGGCGATTTCCATAAATGACATCCCTGCCTCTCCCGCGGGTTGCAAGGCGCGCGCGACGTCCGCGTGCGAGCCTATACGTATACGCGTAGGCGCATCGCGCTCGCTCACGTCCGAGAACAGGAAGAGCATCAGCAGTCCGCGGCCTTTTGAATTTACATTAACCCGCCATTCCCAGAAATTGGCCGGATCGTCACCCGGAAAACTGGCGTCGACATGCCAGCCTGTGTCGCCGGGGTCTTCGTCGGACGGAAAACGCACCGGGAAAGTGCCCATACTGCCGCAAGGCAGCCATTTGCCCGACCCGACCAACTGGTCGTAGGCGGCGTGCAAAACCGGCGTGTTGGCAGAAGCGACGAATGGCCCCTGCGCGTACATCCCCAGACGGACCACCGGCTTCGTCCATGTGGCGGGATCGTGGCGATCCAGACCGAGGTCGTTCCATAAAATATCCCTCACCTGCGCTGCAATCCCGGCAGAGAATGCGTGATCGATGCGGACAAAGCCCTGGGTAATAAATTGATCTATTTGCTGAGCACTCAGTATTCCTTCCATAGGATTTCAATAAGTAGTGAATTGAAAAATTGGGATAATAAAATCCCTGCCCCGAAAACCGGGGAGGACGTGCAACGGCTGCACGGGAAGGAGTGTCAGAGTGTAAGTGCGAATCTCATGGTTACAAATCTAGGGATTTGCTTTCTAATTTGCCTGATAATGTCCCGAATTCAAATCGAAAAGCGTCGTATTCAGTTTTGGCTGGCTGGCAGTCCCATGCAGTTTCGTATTTGCGGCAGAACCAGACCAATTTTAGACATGAAAAAACTAAGCCTTCTTCTTTTATTGCTTCTGCCTGTTGGCGCTTACGGGCAGCATAGCGCTAACGATCTTGTTATTAAGGAAATCCACAACGGCAAGGTGTGCGAATCCTGCGATGTTACACTAGCCAGCAGCATTAGCCTGCATGAGAAGCAAATTTCATTTTTTACCCCTAACCACAATAACCAATTTCTCTACAAGGATTCCACATTGACCAATAACTTTACGACTTTAAAACTTTCGCGGTATTACATCGCAGTGAACCGCTTTTCCCTTGACTTTTTCCCCTATTCATACATTCGTAATCCTAGGAAAGAATATTCAGAAGTTTATTGGGATTTCAATAAATTTCAATTCAGGACAGCAATTAATGGAAAATTCAATAGCGATTGGAAGGATATAGGCTCCCTCAAAACCGACCCCGATTTTTACCTCGGCTATGACACAACAGGCGCGTCCCGTGATCATACCAAAAATATCAAATTGATTCCCGCTAAGCATTATCACGCCGGAAAATTCGATTTACAGATCAATGATTCGCTAACGGTTGAAATCAGGGACAAAAACTTGTTGCAACCTGTATATAATTTCTCGATTACACGTATGCGGAGCATGCCCGACTACTTCAATTTTGTAGAGTTTTCATCTGA
>CAMLNK010000163.1 GCA_946481035.1 uncultured Dyadobacter sp.
ATCGCCTCGACCAGCGCGGCCATGGGCATGGAAAAGGTGTGATCTGGGATCAATGGAAAGACCCCAAATACTGCCAGGACGACGTGCCTGTGAAGCAGCAGAAGGAGATCACCGGCCATGCCGTGCGCGCGATGTACCAGTACACGGGCGCGGCCGATGTAGCGTCCGTAACCCAGGACCCGGGCTATATGAATGCCATGACGGCCGTTTGGGAAGACGTTGTTTACCGCAACATGTACCTCACCGGCGGAATAGGCTCCTCCGGCCATAACGAGGGATTCACCGACGATTATGACTTACCCAACGGCGCCGCATACAGCGAGACCTGTGCCTCTGTGGGGATGGTATTCTGGAACCAGCGCATGAACGCCCTCACCGGCGACGCCAAGTACATCGATGTCCTCGAACGCAGCCTGTATAATGGCGCATTGGATGGTCTGAGCCTCGCCGGAGATACGTTTTTCTACGGAAACCCGCTTTCTTCCGTCGGTAACAATGCCCGCAGCGCGTGGTTCGGTACGGCATGCTGCCCTTCCAATATCGCCAGGCTGGTAGCGTCGGTCGGGGATTATATTTATGGTAAATCCGATGGGAAGATTTGGGTGAACCTGTTTGTAGGCAGCAATACTAATTTTCAAATGGGTAAAACGGCTGTACCATTGAAAATGGATACGAATTACCCGTGGGACGGCAATGTGAAGATCCAAGTTACTCCTGCACAGAAAGTGAAATATGCGTTGAATATTCGCATTCCAGGCTGGGCAGCCGAAACACCCGTTCCCGGAGGATTGTACAACTTTGCGGGGTCAGCTAATGCAAAAGTCGAAATACTGCTGAATGGCAAGGCTGTTAACTATCAAATGGACAAGGGTTATGCTGTCATCGACCGTACCTGGCAGAATGGCGACGAGATTGAAGTGAAACTACCGATGGAAATCCGGCAAATCAAAGCCCGTAACGAGGTGAAAGCCGATGCCGATCGCATTGCGCTCCAACGCGGGCCGATTGTGTACTGTGTGGAAGGTGCCGACAATGCAGGCGAGGTATGGAACCTGCTCGTCCCAGCAAACCCTTCATTTAGCACACAAAAAAGCCAGATCATGAACGAACAGGTGGTTGCTATCCAGGCCAATCTGCAAGTGGTAAAGCCCACATCCGATGGCCTGAATATAAAACCGGAACCGCAGACCGTGACCGCGATTCCGTATTATACCTGGGCCAACCGCGGCCGCGGGCCGATGCAGGTGTGGCTGCCCGTGAAGATGAAGAATATCAGGATTGCGGAATAACCTCCCGCTTATAGCGCCGCACCCGTAATACGGCCTGCTCTTTGTGCCCCATAAATCCCTCGATTTCGCACAAACGCATGCCATATTCGCCGATAATTACGCTCGCCTCGGGCGTACAGCGCTGATATGTACAGTTTTTCAAAAACTTACCGACCCACAAGCCGCCAGTATACCGGGCCGCTCCGTGGGTCGGTAGCGTATGGTTGGTACCGATCACCTTGTCGCCGTAGGCCACGTTGGTCTCCGGACCAAGAAATAGCGCGCCGTAGTTGGTCATGTTTTGGAGGAAATAATCGGGATTGCGCGTGAGCACCTCCACGTGCTCGTAAGCCAGCTTGTCTGCCTCCGCGAGGGCTTCTGCCTCATCGGCGACCAGGATAATGGAACCATTATCGCGCCAGGCAACGCCCGCAATGTCGGCGGTAGGCAAGGTTTCCAGCTGGCGGTCGATCTCTTGCAATGTTTCGTGTGCGAGTTTTTCCGAGGTGGTAATCAAAGCACCGGGCGAGGTAGGCCCGTGTTCGGCCTGGCCCAGCAGGTCGCAGGCTACCATTTCGGCATCGGCTGTTTCGTCGGCGATTACCAGTATTTCCGTAGGCCCGGCGAACAAATCGATGCCTACGCGGCCGTAGAGCTGCCTTTTTGCTTCTGCCACATAAGCATTACCCGGCCCGACGATCATATCCACCGCTTCGATGGTTTCAGTCCCCAAAGCCATCGCCGCCATAGCCTGCATGCCTCCCAAAATGTATATTTCATCCGCCCCCGCCATATGCATCGCCGCCACTGTCGCCGCAGGCATTTGTCCTTTGATCGGCGGTGTACAGCCAATTACCCGTTTCACACCCGCCACTTTGGCCGTCAGAATGCTCATATGCGCCGACGCCACCATCGGGTACCGCCCGCCGGGAATGTAGCAACCCGCGCTGTTCACCGGAATGTTCTTATGGCCGAGAATCACACCCGGAAGCGTTTCCACCTCGATGTCGCGGATTGATTCGCGCTGCTTTTGTGCGAAAAAACGGATCTGCTGCTGCGCAAATGCAATGTCGTCGATCACCTGCTGCGGCACGGTTGCGATGATCGTGCGGATCTGTTCATCTCTCAACCGGAACGATTCCGATGACCAGTTATCGAATTTTTCCGAGTATTTCCGGACAGCCGCGTCGCCATTCGCTTCAATATCTTGAATGACTTCACGCACAACGGCGCTTACTTTTTCATCGGCCTCATGCTGCTCGGCGGCGCTTTTGCCCGGTTTTATAATTGTTGCCATGGGTTTGGTACTGTTAATTTTTGGTATTTCAAAAATAAGGGCGCTCCTGCCGGTGTGCTATTACTTTTATAGCGGTTTGTGATACAATCTTTCGGCACAGGCGTGAACCTTCGCAGTCTCATTAACTTTATACCCATACCAGCTACCCATCGATTTACATCATAATCTATGAATCCAAGTCCAGTTATTGATAAATTCATCCGGTACCTCACCGATAAAATCGCTCTTTCAGCCGAAGAAACGGCGCAAATTGTACAGGTGTGTATTCCGAAGAAAATCCGCAAGCGGCAGCTGTTGTTGCAGGAAGGGGATGTCTGGAAATACAATGCGTTCGTGAGCAACGGCTTTTTAAGAACCTATTCTATTGATAATAAGGGCAATGAGCATATCCTAAACTTTGCACCGGAAAATTACTGGTCGGGCGACCGCGAGAGCCTGATGACCGGCAAACCTTCCCGGTTCAATATCGAAGCCATTGAGGATACCGATGTGGTTTTGATTACCAAAGAAAATTTCGACCAGCTTTGCCGCTCCATCCCGCATTTGAACGACCTGATCAATGCGATTCTGCATAAAAGCTTTGTCGTTTCGCAGGATCGCATTCACGCGGGCATCAGCTTGTCCGCCGAAGAAAAGTACCAGAAGTTTTTAGACCAATACCCGCAGATCGCCAACCGCATTCCGCAGCATATGATCGCTTCCTACATCGGCATCACGCCCGAAACGCTTACGCGCATCCGACGCAACAACACAGGTAAATAGCTGTTTTCGGCATTTCCATTGACATTTGTTTGTTATTTTTTCAAGCAAATGTCAATGGAGACCGGCCTGCCCGGGTTGCAACTTTGCATCGTCAAACTATTAAAATTTACGACGATGAACAAGACAGTTTTTATTACCGGAACCAGTACCGGTTTTGGTAAACTCACCGCAACTACTTTGGCCAATGCAGGCCTTACCGTCATAGCAGGCATGCGCAACACCGCGGGCAAAAACCGGGCGGTAGCCGAAGAACTGGGCGCCATTCCTAATATAGAAGTGGTTGAAATAGACCTCACCGACGATGCTTCGGTCAGTAAAGCTTTTGAATATGTACTGGCAAAACATGGCAAAATCGACGTTCTGGTAAACAATGCAGCCGTGAGCGGTTTTGGCGTGTTCGAATCGTACACAGTGGACCGGATCCGCGAAATGTTCGAGATCAATTTTTACGGGGTAGTACGCACTTATCAGGCGGTGTTACCTTCGATGCGTGCGGCGAAAAGCGGGCTGATTATCAACATTACCTCCGGCGCAAGTGGCCACACGCTACCATTCATGGTGCCGTACCTGGCCTCGAAATTCGGGGTGGAAAGTATTACCGAGGGCGTGCAGGACGAGTTGAAGCAATTTGGGATCGATAATGTGTCAATCCAACCCGGCGTGTATCCGACGGAAATGAATACCGGAGCGAAGGCGGGGGTTCACGGGAATAAACCGGAAGTCGCGCAGGAATACGATCCGCTGGCGACCGAGCAGTTCAATGCATTGGGACAGGGACTTTTCGGGAAAATGGCTGAGTTTGATATGAACCCGCAAACCATTGCCGATGGCGTACTTGAACTGATCCAAATGCCGGCTGGCCAACGTCCGTTGCGCTTCCCGCTCGACGCCATTGCACAAGGCACTGATGCAGAGTTCATTAATGCACGTGCCGATATCAAGGCGAAATGGGTCGCCGCGTACATGAACTGACCGTAGCGCATTGCTACTTTCCTGCTCATTCCTGATACTATCTTTCACAAAATAGCGGGTTTTGAAAAATTGCATTAGTTTACAATACCATCCAAAACCCACCGATATGAAAGCCGTTGAATTCCACTTGCCACAGGACGTCGACAAGTCCTTCATTGTTTTTCGCGAAACGGGTGATTTCTTCCCTGCGCCCTGGCATTACCATGCTCATTACGAATTCGTTATGGTCAACAAAAGCACGGGCCGGCGCATGGTGGGTGATCATATCGGATATTTTGAAGAGGACGACCTGGTGTTTATGGGCTCGTTGTTGCCACACGTGTGGGTCAACGACCCGATCTATCTCGAACGCCGCGCACCCGAGAAAGCCGACGCCCTGGTGATCCATTTCACCGACGATTTCCTGGGAGAGGACTTTATGACTATTCCGGAAATAGACGATTTCAGGAAAGTACTCAAACTGGCAGACCGGGGTATGGCGCTGCGTGGAGAAACGCGTGACCGGATCAACGCGCTCATCCGCGCTATGCCTGCACAGAATGGCCTGCAAAGGCTCTCATCGCTGATGCTGATCTTCGATATCATGTCCAGTACCACGGAATTCGATCTTTTGGCCAGCCCGCGCTTTGTGCAGAACTTCCATTTCGATTCTTCCGACCGCTTTAAAAAGATTACCGGCTACATTATGCAGAATTTCGACAAGGACATCAGCCTCGCTGAAATCGCGTCCGTCGGTAATATGGGCGTCACCGCATTTTGTAATTTTTTCAAGGAGCAGTTCCGGGTCACCTTTGTAGAGTACCTTACCACCGTGCGCATCGGCCACGCTTGCAAGCTGCTCTCCGAGCACGACCGAAATGTGGTGGAGGTCGCCTATGAATGCGGGTTCAATAACCTTGCGAATTTCAACCGGCAATTCAAAAAACTCAAAAACATGACGCCCAGCGACTACCGCAGGACGCTGATCGTCCGGTAACCGCCAGGCAGGGCTTTGTGAAATATAGTATCAGGATTGCAATCCGCGGATCAGCGTCAGCAGCTGTTCGCGGATATGTTCCTCGCTTCCCGGTGCCAGGCAGCTGTACCGGCACCGCCAGGTTTCGTAGCCGCCGCGTGCCATTTCGTGCCCGGGCGGTACATAGCCCGCATTACCGTTAGCCATTGAAATGGTAAAATAGTGCGCCACGCCCGCCTGCGTTTTCAGGTAAAGACCGGTTTCTGAGAAAAATTCGCCCGCCAGGCCGCCTATCACGCCATTTCCGATGCGGATCGCCTGGGCAGGACATTCACGCGTCGAAGGCATTGCGTCGAGCAACAACTGCTCGCGCGCGTAAATCTGCACTAAACCTTTATGATCCGGCTCGATGGTCTCAAAACGGGCCGTGGCAATCACGCTGATCGCTTTTTCCAGCTCCTCGGCCGACGGCTTCACAATTTGGCAGGGTACCGACTGAAAAACAGCTCCTAAAACAGCCTCCGACTGCCATTTCAGCGTTTCGACACTCGCAACCAGCCGGTCGGCCAGATCCTGACCGATGTATGCGCTCTTTTCAAAATGCCCCGTCGGATACCGCTCGCTATCCTGAAAATCCCAGATATTGACGTCGCCGCTCGTCCCATTGCTCATCATTCCAATAAATTCATCACCCGCATTCAACCGTTCGCGCAGCCGGTCGGAGAAGTAGCCGAAATAATCGGCAGAAATGGTGCCGTTCTCCCAGTCGCCCACGTAATGCAGCGAGTAGTTAGCCAAAATGCTGATCCAGCGCCCATCAATGCCTTGCACGGCCAGGAAACCAAGTTCGGGGTCAGTCGGTGCCACTCCGTAATCAATGTAAGCCTCCCCGCCGAACGGATTGGTTTTAACATCGTCCGTTTCGCCCGTAACCGGATTCAGCGGCGTATAACCGGGCTTCATCGCGTAACGCCTGCACAGCACGTGCTCGGGCGCTGCCACGACCCCGAACGCAATGCGCGCGGGACGAAGGTTTTGCAATGCTTCTTCAACTGCCTGCACGATCCGTCCCGGCAGCATTTTTTCATAAGCCGGGTCGGTGCTGCCTAAATGCACATCCGCCACCGAGCCGGCCGCGTGCGTATGCGTGCTCGCAATGAGCACATGCGTATGCGCGAGGCCGGTACGGGCCTCAATGGCCGCTTTAACGGCATCGACGAACTCCTTGGGCATCACGCAAATGTCCACCATCACGAGCGCGACGGTCGTTTCGCCGCTTTGGAGCACCAGTGCTTTGGCATACAAATCGTCGTGAATGTAAGTCGCATAATGCGTGATAAAGTCGCCGTTAATGCGCGTGCCCAGCGGCGGTGTGGTCTTGACGCGCGCCGCGCCGGCCAGGAACGTATGGGTTGAAGTTGGCATTTACTTTAATTAAAACAATGTATCAAACTCATTTCCAGGCATTACGCAAAAAGCGAAGCCAGTTCCGACTGAATATGTTATCAATGTCGTCATCGGTATACCCGCGATTGGCCAGAATGCTTTCGAATTTTTGCAAATCGGCGATGGAATTCAGGTCCCAGGGCGACTGCTCGGTGCCAAAAATACCGTCCAGGTCACTACCAACGGCAATGTGGCGGCTGTTACCGGCTATCTGGCAAATGTGGTCCCAATGATCCACCAGGTGCGCCAGCCGGATGTCCAGCTGCCAGGGATCGGACACCATATCGATGAAACGGATATCCATTGCCCAGCAGTCCAGCATCCCGCCGATTACCGCGCCCCGTTCGATCAGCCGTTTGATCTGTTCGTCCGTGAGCTGCCGCTGGTTAGGTACTATTTTACGCACATTATGGTGACTCGACCAAATGGACCCTTCATAAAAATCCATCACCTGATCGAAGCCCTCATCGGTCAAGTGCGTAGTATCCAGGATCATATTCAGGCGGGACATTTCGCGCATCAGTTCAAAACCCGCCGGCGTCACAGGCCCCTGCATTTTGGTACCCGGCGCATACCGCCCCGGCCCGAAATGCGACAGTCCTACCGCCCGTAAACCGTAGTCGTAGGCACGTTGCAGATACGACACATCTACGAGGGAATCGGCACCTTCAAGACTCAAAATATAGCCGATCGGGCGTTTCTCACCGTCTTTTAAAGGTGTATTCCAAAGATTCAAATGCGCTTCCAGCCCGGCGAGGTCGATAATCTGCACCATTTCGCCCAGCGCTTCCATTTCGCGGTACCAGGCGAGCTGTGCCTGGGTCATAGCCCACGCCTGCTGGGGTGAGTTCCAGCCTGGCAATGCGCTGCCGAAGGGCGTGTAACGTGCCAGCTGCGTCGCCACCACGATCCCGATATTGCCTTTCCGCAATTCAGGAAAACAAACGGTGCCTTTTCCGCGGTCGTTTTTGTCCTTCATATACATCTCGCGCTGCCGGATTTCGTCCAGCGGGCGCGTGAGGTC
>CAMLNK010000164.1 GCA_946481035.1 uncultured Dyadobacter sp.
TTTTCGCGAGGCGGCTTGCGCTTTCCGCAAAGAGTAAATCATATTCTATCCATTTTTAATCTTAATGCAAGAATGAAAATCGCAGTAGTAGGCGCTACCGGTCTGGTGGGCGGCGAAATCCTCAAAGTGCTCGAAGAGCGTAATTTCCCGGTGACGGAGCTTTTGGCCGTCGCATCTGAAAGGTCTGTTGGTAAGGAAGTTACATTCAAGGGTAAACAGATAAAGGTGATCGGCTTCGAGGATGCGATTGCTGCCAAACCGGAGATCGCGATCTTCTCGGCTGGCGGTGGCACTTCATTGGCGCTCGCACCGAAATTCGCAGAAGCAGGTATCACCGTGGTAGATAACTCTTCGGCCTGGCGTATGGACCCAACCAAAAAACTGGTTGTTCCTGAAATCAATGCAGGTGAATTGACGAAAGAAGACAAAATCATCGCAAATCCGAACTGCTCTACCATTCAAATGGTGGTGGTTCTGAACCCATTGCACAAAAAATACAAAATCAAACGTGTAGTTGTTTCCACTTATCAGTCGGTAACAGGAACCGGTAAGGCTGCCGTGGATCAACTGTTCTCGGAGCGCGCCGGCGATCACAGCAAAGGCAAGGTATACCCGCACCAGATCGACCTGAACGTGCTTCCGCACATCGACGTGTTCCTCGACAATGGTTATACCAAAGAGGAAATGAAGATGACCAACGAAACGAAGAAAATCATGAGCGACGACAGCATTGCAGTAACTGCAACTACTGTTCGTATCCCTACGATCGGCGGTCACTCTGAGGCTGTTAACATCGAATTCGAAAATGAATACGACCTCGACGAAGTACGCCAGATCCTGGCCGAAACCGAAGGCGTAATCGTACAGGACGATCCGAAAAATGCATTGTACCCAATGCCATTGACGGCTCACGGCAAAGACGAAACGTTCGTAGGCCGCATCCGTCGCGACGAGTCTCAGCCTAAAACACTGAACCTGTGGATCGTAGCGGACAATTTGCGCAAAGGAGCTGCGACCAATGCGGTTCAGATCGCTGAGTTCCTGGCGAAGCACGACCTGGTTGGTGTCGCTGCCGAAGCATAATTTTTAAGAGTTATATAAATGAAACGAGCCGCATGATCGCGGCTCGTTTCATTTATATACTAAAATATTATCTGTCGACTTCTCCCATTACCACATCAATGGAGCCGATTACGGCAACAAGGTCGGCCAGCAATGCGCCTTTTGATATTTCACCAATTACCGAAAGGTTATTAAATGAACAAGCCCGCGCTTTGCAGCGAACCGGAATATCAGAGCGGCCATCGGTACGGAAATAGAAGCCCAGCTCGCCTTTCGGATTCTCCGCGCGCACATAGAAATCCATTGCTTTGGGCCGGATTTTCTTGGGAACAATGGCTTGCGGGTCGAAATCGCGGGTTCTTTTATGATCTCCCTGCAATTGTACCAGGCTTTGTTCAATGATTTTGACCGATTCCCAGCATTCCACCACACGTACCCATGTGCGGTCCCAGCAATCGCCTGTTTTGCCCAGTTTTCCTTCGCCGATGGGTATTTCAAAATCCAGTTCAGGATAAACGGAATAGCCGTCTACTTTTCTCAAATCGTATCTCAAACCCGAACCGCGCAGCATTGGGCCGGTGCAACCATAATTAATGGCCACGTCCAATGGCAGCACGCCTACATTGGCGGTTCTCTTTATAAATATCTTGTTATCCACCACGAGCTGCTGCAATTCGATCAGCTTGGGTTTCAAATATTTAATAAACTCCGCACAACGCTCTTCGAAACCAACCGGCAGATCATAGAACAGCCCGCCTATCCATATATAATTATACAACATCCGCGCGCCGCAAGTCCATTCTAGCAGGCGAAGGATCTGCTCGCGGTCGCGCATCATCCACAGGAAGGGCGTATACGCGCCTATATCCATCGCATACGTACCGAGCGCTACAAAGTGCGAGGCCAGTCGGTTCAGCTCGGCCACCACGACGCGTATATATTCTATGCGTTTGGGAATATCGTTTTCAATGCCCAGCATTCGTTCCACACCCATTACATAAGCATGCTCCGAGTTCATCGCGGCCACGTAATCCATTCGGTCCACATACGGAATGATCTGGTTGAATGGCAACGACTCTGCGTGCTTCTCAAAACAGCGGTGCAAATAGCCCAAATGCGGCACGACGTCGATCACAACCTCGCCGTCCGTCACTACTTCCAGGCGCAGTACACCGTGCGTCGACGGGTGCTGCGGGCCCATATTGAGCACCATTTCCTCCGTACGAAGGTTTCCTGAATTGTATTTCGTAGGCGCCGAGGCAATGAAATGCTCGGGTTTATATTCGTATTGGATAGAATTGCTCATACCTAAAACCTGACTAGCTTCTGATCGTGTACTTCCACGCGTAATGGGCCGATCGGCCGGCCTTCGTTGTGCAGGCGATCTACTGCGGTAACATAATAAACATATCTTTTGCCCGATTCGGCGGTCATGTCCACGAATTTTTCACCTTCATAACACATGCCGAGAATGCGGCGCGGGTCATGGGCAGTGGCCTTCTCGTCAGGTGGGAAGCGGTAAATGACGTAGTACCAGGCCTTGTCGCCGTCGGCAGCCGCATCTGGTTGCTCCCAGGTGAGTTCAATGCCACGCGAAAGCAACGTGGCTTTCAGGCTTTTGGGAGATAGCGGCGGGATTTTGTCCTTCCAGGGCATAGTGGGGATCAATGCCGGATATTTGAAAAGATCTCTTCTCAATGAATCCACAAAACCGAGACTATTGGCCCGCAACGATCTCGAACTGAAAAAAATCGAACCATCTGCCTCACTATCACGGAAATAGCGAACCTGATTAGGTATTTCGGCGGGATTCGACCAATGCGAGTCCTTATCCTTATACCCGACGCGATATGCGCCCATACCGATATATAAATGTCTTTCGAAGCAGTTCTCCGTCCACCAGTCCACAAGGTTCTTATATGGTACTCTGTTGAAACCCGACGAAAAATACACCTGCGGCGCAATGTAGTCGATCCAACCTTCTTTTACCCAGCGGCGGCTGTCGGCGAACAAATCATCGTAGGAAGCAAGCGCACCGAATGTTTTGGAGCCTTCGGCGTCGCGGTCTTTATTACGCCACACACCGAACGGGCTGATGCCGAATTTCAGGCGCGGGTTTAATGCTTCGAGTGCTTCGTGGATCTGTTTTACCAATAAATCCACATTATGGCGGCGCCAGTCGGCCTTATTGGTGTAGCCGTCGGAGTATTTCCGGAACGTCGCGTCGTCCTGAATCACCTGGCCGGGTGCTGCGTAAGGGTAAAAATAGTCGTCGAAGTGAATGCCGTCGACATCATAGTTCTTTGCGACGTTGACGGTCATGTCGGTGATGAACTTCCGCACTTCCGGAATGCCGAAATCGAAGAGCTTGTAGCCGTCGTACGTCAGAATCCACTCCGGGTGAAGCCGGCTGATATTTTCGGCGGAAACACTTTTGGAAGATTTATGCACCAGGCGGTTGAGGTTCAGCCACGCATGAAATTCGAGGCCGCGCTTGTGCGCCTCGGTAATCATGAAGTCAAGCGGGTCCCACATAGGCTCGGGCTTGCGGCCCTGTACACCCGTAAGCCATTCCGACCACGGCTCGGGGCTTTTGGCATAAAAGGCATCTCCTGCGGCGCGCACCTGCACGAACACCGCATTCATTCCTACCCTTTTGTGAAAATCGAGCAGATTAGAGAATTCCTCCTGCTGCTCCTCAGGGAGAAGAGTTTTGCTGCTTGGCCAATCAATATTGTCAACAGTGGCTATCCAGACCGCTCTAAATTCTCTCTTCGGGGGCAGATTACTCTCTGTTTCCGCGCTCTGAGCCATGCAACTTTCCAGCAAAAACATGATTATAACGAAGGAAAGCGCAACAATTTTAATTTTTTTCACTATCTGACCAATGCAAAATGTTAATCCAACCAAAGTAACGTATTTTGGAACAAAGTTAGCCGACAACCGTCTTAAATTCGAGCAATAACGGTTTGATTTGGATCGGTATATGAAAATCGGCGCTAGTTGCCTTTTCTTGACTTAGTTATATTTTGACGCTGGAATGATGTTTTAAACTGGCTTTTCGGCTGTGTACGCAAACATTCAAGTGTTGTAATTCTGAATTATTTTTCTGCATATTTATTGTGTAATAACAAGGATTTTTGTGACATAACCGGAAGCAGGATCTTTTTTTAAATACCCCAGTAACGCTTAAACTGTACCCTAATTGGAACCATTTGTCAAAACCACTAAGAAAAACGTCCTGTTCGAAGTTGCATGGGAGGTTTGTAATCAAGTTGGAGGGATATATACCGTAATAAGGACCAAGGTGCCCGCCATGGTTGAGAAATGGGAAGAGAACTATTTTCTCCTCGGGCCTTATTTCGAAAAGAAAGCGTCTTCCGAATTTGAAATGATTCACGATCTGGACGACTCCCCGGCAGGGCGGGTCGTCAAAAGAATGCGTGATGCCGGTTTCGCGGTGTACTATGGCTACTGGCTCGTGACCGGGAAGCCCCGGGTCGTGCTGTTCGACGTCGACAGCATTATGAGCAAGCTCGATGCGATCAAATTCAATCTTTGGGAAAAGAACCGCATCCCCACGATCAACGTCGAACATCTTGTCAATCAGACGCTTTGCTTCGGTGAGCTGGTACGTATATTCCTGAAAGAATATGCCGATGAGAATGCCAAACGTGAAGAGATCTCTGCACAATTCCACGAATGGATGGCGAGCAGCGGGCTTCCCGAGCTGAAACGCGAGAATGTCAAGATCGCGACCACGTTTACGACCCACGCTACCATGCTGGGCCGCTACCTGGCGCAGAATGTGTCGGGTTTTTATAACAAACTGCCCTTCTTCGACTGGGAACAGGAGGCCAAAAACTATGGTATCCTGGCCCAATGTTCGATCGAACGTCAGGCTGCATTGAATGCACACGTACTCACCACGGTAAGCGATGTGACCGCTCGCGAATGCGAGGTGTTCCTCGGCCGCATGCCCGACCTCGTTACGCCCAACGGGCTCAACGTGGTACGTTTCCAGGCCGTACACGAGTTTCAGAACCTGCATTTGAAGCATAAGGAGCGTATCCATGAGTTTGTGATGGGGCATTTCTTTCCCAGCTATTCTTTCGACCTTGATAAAACGCTCTATTTCTTCACATCGGGCCGTTATGAGTATTCCAACAAAGGTTACGACCTCACGCTGGAAGCCCTGGCGCGCCTGAACTGGAAAATGGTTCAGGCGAATATGGACATGACGGTAGTGATGTTTATCGTTACCAAACAGCCCTATACGTCGGTTAATCCGGATGTTTTGCAATCGCGTGCGGTACTCAATGAGTTGCAGGAAACCTGTACGGCCATTGAAAAAGAGGTAGGCGAAAAGCTTTTCCTCGCCACCGCTTCGGGCGCCGATCACAAAATGCCCGACTTGAACGAGTTCGTTGACGAATACTGGCGCCTGCGCCTCCGTCGGACGATCCAGAGCTGGAAAACCGATAACCTTCCGGCATTTGTGACACACGACCTCAAACAGGAAGACGGCATTACCGATTTTTGTAAACGCGCCAATCTCGTCAACAACGAGCGCGACCGCGTCAAAATCGTCTACCACCCCGATTTCATCGCATCGACGAACCCATTGTTCGGCCTCGATTACGGGCAATTCGTCCGCGGCTGCCACCTGGGCGTCTTCCCGAGCTATTACGAGCCGTGGGGCTACACCCCGCTCGAATGCGTCGTCCGCGGCGTCCCGACCGTCACCAGCGACCTTTCCGGCTTCGGCGATTACATCATGCAAATCATGCGTGACTACGAAAACCGGGGCATTTACGTGATCAACCGCAAGTCGCAGAACTTCTCACAAGCCGCCGACCAGCTGGCCGATATCCTTTTCAAATTCGTGCGTATGCAGCGCCGCGACCGCATTATGCAGCGCAACCGCGTGGAGAATATTTCGGATGTTTTCGACTGGATGAATCTGCGATCGTATTACGATACCGCGCATGATCTGGCTGCGAAGAGGCGGAAGCCTTGATAAGAAGCGAAAAGCCCGGTAGTTTGAAATTACCGGGCTTTTTCACATTTTGAACTTATGCTTCTATCAGCGAAATAATTTTTTCATAAATCTTAAAGTTCCCATGCGCGGCAGATATTGGTATTAATCCAAAACCATCTGCAAGGATGACCTTCTCTAACTCGCTAATAGAAATCGGTAGTTCAGGGAGTTTGCCAATCTTTTGCTTGATGGCGATTTCCAAAAGGCTCACATGCGAAACAAATATGGCATTGATCGATAGCAGGGTAATAATGCCGGGGGTTAATCTCAGTGGTGAAGTGAGCGCCCATATAAGCACCTGAGTATCGAGCAAGTAACGCTGCATTATCTATAATCTTTTAAGTCATCCAACGGTGCATTGAAATCCTCCGGAATTTGATAGCCCTTATGTGCCAAACTCCCAAGCCGCACGCGCTTTGCTCTCGCTTCTGGTACTACTGGCTTATCGTCATTCATAAACAGAACAACCACCTCCGATTTCTCGACGGTTGGCGGCGTTTCCTCCAAAGTCAGGACGCCGTTCTCGTAAGTTCCCTTCACTGCGGTGTACATATTTCGCTATCTAGGTTTACCCAAATTTAACAATTTTACAAGTAAGTAATTGCGTTCGGGCCTCTCCTTGATCCGATTAATCCCGGTAATTTTAAATTGAATTTTAAAATACCGGGATTAATCGTCCTGATTCCTGAAAATTTTCAACACCTTCACCCACAATTTTTACCAATAACCAATTACAATGAATTACATCGAACTGGATTTGAAAGTGGACCCCGAGTTTTCGGAGATATTGATGGCGGAGCTGGGCGAGGCGGGATTTGAATCGTTTGTCGAGACCGACGAAGGCTTGCTCGCGTACATTCAGGAAGAACAATTTAAGGAGGAGGCCATCACCGGAATTACAGCCAAATACCTGGATTTAACGACAATAGCCGCAACCTGGAAATCGTTAGAAAGAAGAAACTGGAACGAGGAGTGGGAAAAAAGCTACGAGCCGATCGAGGTGGGTGACCAGGTGCGCGTGCGGGCAACGTTTCATGAGCCCGATCCCTCTTTTAAATATGATTTGCTGATCCAGCCCAAAATGTCGTTCGGCACAGGGCACCACGAAACAACGTGGCTTGTGATGAACGAGCAACTTAACCTGCCCCATGAACGTCTTTCGATCATGGATGTGGGCTGCGGGACCGGGATCCTGGCGATTCTGGCGCACAAATTGGGCGCTTCGCATTTGCTGGGCTTCGATATCGACGAATGGGCTGTGGAGAATACGCGCGAGAATTTCGCGATGAATGCGCTTCCCGCCGATTCGGAAGTGTTCCAGGGAACGATACAGGATGTGCCGGAAGAGAAAATTTTCGGTGGAATTCTGGCAAATATCAACCGGAATATCCTGCTGGCGGAGATCCAAAAGTATGTGAAACACCTCGAACCCGGCGGATGGCTGGTTACGAGCGGGTTTTATGAGACCGACCAGACCGATATCGAGCAATGCGCCGCAGAAAACGGTCTGAAAAAGCTGAGGTCCAATACGCGCAACCAGTGGGCAACCGTTGTTTTTGAAAAAATCAAATAGTCCATTAGCTAATTGCTGAAAG
>CAMLNK010000165.1 GCA_946481035.1 uncultured Dyadobacter sp.
CATCAACTTCATCCTGTTTCTTTGTGGTAAAGTTATAAATACCCGAAAAGTAGAATGAAATCCTTACCTTTCATTGACCTCATCATCGTGATCGCCTACCTCGCCGGAATGGTAGCAGTAGGGATTTACTTTTCACGGAAAAATACCGATGCCGAGCAGTTTACCAAGGCATCGGGCCGCATTCCCGGCTGGGCGATCGGTATTTCCATTTACGCGACGTTTTTGAGCAGCAATACTTTCCTGGGCGTACCGGGCAAGGCATTCGGAAGCAACTGGAGTTCCTTTGTTTTCAGCTTGTCGATGCCGTTTGCAGCCTGGGTAGCCACGAAGTTTTTTATTCCCTTTTACAGAAGTACCGGCGAGGTTTCGGCCTATACCCACCTCGAACATCGTTTCGGACCATGGGCGCGCACTTATGCAGTGGTTTGCTTTCTGCTCACGCAGCTTGCCCGCATGGGATCGATCTTCTTCGGGATCGCATTGAGCTTGCAGGCGCTGACGGGCTATCCGATGTCGACGATCATGGTCGTTGTCGGCATTTGCATTGTTTTGTACACGGTAATGGGTGGAATGGAAGCGGTGATCTGGACGGAAGTTGTGCAGGGCGTGATCAAGACTATTGGTGCGCTGGTGATACTCTACCTGGTTGTTTCCGGGGTTTCCGGCGGGATGCCGAGCATTATCGAGATTGGTAAAACGAACGATAAATTTAGCCTGGGCACGCTGGCGCCGGATTTTACGACCGCATCCTTTTGGGTCATATTACTCTACGGGTTTTTCATGAACCTGAATAACTTCGGGATGGACCAGAACTACGTGCAGCGGTACCACACCACATCGTCGGCGAAAGAGGCGGCAGGCTCGGTATGGTTATGCGTGTACCTGTACGTGCCGGTGTCGTTGATATTCTTTTTACTGGGAACCTGCCTTTTTGCTTACTATCAGGGCAATCCGGAGTTGCTGCAAACCATTAAAATGCAGGTAGCTGCCGAAAAGCTGCCGGGGGGAACTTCGGATGCCATCGCCAGCCTCGCTGCGACACTCACACCAGCCGATTATGGCGATAAGGTAATGCCGCATTTCATGGTTACGAAAGTGCCGGTAGGTTTGCTCGGGTTGATTATCGCCGCGATCATGTCGGCTGCGATGAGTACAATCAGCTCAGGAATGAATGCTTCGGCGACGGTTTTTTCTGTGGACATCTATCAAAAATATATCAAATCCGATCTGACGTCGCAGCAATCGCTCCGTTTGCTCTACATTGCCACTACCGCTTTTGGCTTGCTGGGGATGGTTACGGGTATCGCGATGATCGGGGTGAAGAGCGTGCTGGATGTGTGGTGGATGCTTTCAGGGATTTTTGCGGGCGGAATGCTCGGACTGTTCCTGCTGGGTATGATCTCCAAAACCACAAGAAATGCCGAGGCGCTTACGGCAACATTGATCGGGATCGTGGTGATCGTCTGGATGACATTTTCAACCCAACTTCCCGATAACTATTCCTATTTGCGAAATCCCCTCCACCAGAATATGATTATGGTGGTAGGAACACTGACGATCTTTTTGGCCGGCATGCTGCTTACCAGGCTAAGACGCAAGCAGCCGGTTGAAAACGAGGTGCTTTTGCACAGCAAGTAACCACAGGGCCGGCTTGCCGGAGGCCCGGCACATATGCCGGATTTTAGAAGGGCTTTTTTCTTATACGTATTTAAAACCATACACGATGTCATCTGTAACGTCTTCCTCCGTGTCGTTGCCGCAAGGCTTCATCCCCGTCATGCTCACGCCTTTCCTGGAAACCGGGGAGGTGGATTACGATGGACTAAAAGCATTGACGGACCTGTACCTCGAAGCGGGCGCTGCGGGGCTGTTTGCCAACTGTCTTTCAAGCGAAATGTACGAGTTGTCGGTGGAAGAGCGGCTGGAAGTGACGCGGACGGTGGTGGAACACACGGCGGGCCGCGTGCCCGTGGTGGCGACAGGCACCTTCGGCGGAGCGATTCCCGAGCAGGCGCAGTTCGTGAAACGTATATATGATACCGGTGTACAGGCGGTGATTGTAATTACCGGATTGCTTGCAGACGAGGACGAAACAGATGAGGTGTTTATCCAACGGACAAAAGAGCTGATCAGCCTCACGGAGGATATACCGCTGGGTTTTTATGAATGCCCGGTTCCTTATAAAAGATTGATCAGCAGTGAAGTGCTGGCCGAATTGCTGCCTTCGAACCGCATTATCTATCATAAAGACACTTGCCTGGACATCGAGGAGGTCGTTCGCAGGATAAAAGTAGCGGAGGGCTACCGCTTCGGGCTTTACGATGCCTACATGGTGAATGCGACAGCCTCGCTCAACGCCGGGGCAGCCGGGTTATCATGCATTCAGGGAAATATTTACCCTGAACTGATCGTCTGGATTTGTGAAAATTACAACAATGCGGAACGGCAGGAGGATGTGAAGGCGCTGCAACAGTTCTTCGTCGACTCGATGGATATTGTGCATTCGGCCTATCCGACGATCGCTAAGTATTGTCTGCAAAAAAGAGGTTTCCCCATTTCGACGTACACACGCCGCGATGTAGGCGAGCTTACAGGCGACTTGCGGGAGCGCGCAGACCAGCTTCTCGACGAAGTGGACCGCATACAGGCCGAGCTTCGGATCCCCGGAGTGTTTAAAAAGACACTCGAAGCGCCATTGAAATAACCCAAATGGATCAAACCCTAATTTTTGAGCTATGACTTTTCCTAACCAGCAAATTTTGGATCGGGTAACCCAGGGCGACGAAGCGGCATTTACGCAACTCCGTTCGTACTTTCATGTCCCGGCATTTAAATTTTGTTCCGTCCTCCTGAAAGACGAAACCGAGGCGGAGAATGTCATCAACTCCGTTTTCAACAAAATCTGGAACGAGCGGTGTGACTTGCGGAGCGAGGGTAATTTCCAGTCGTACCTGTTCAGCAGCCTGAAAGATCAGATTTTCGGGGAGATGAAAAAATACAGCGATCCGGCCGCACGCAAGCAATATCTCGATCGTATACAGTCGTTTCGCGCCGGCTAATGCATGCAACCGCTGGTAAGTAATATTAGTATTACGCTATTTAATAGTATTTTTTTAGCATCTTGTCGACTCGACAGGATGGATTATTAAAAAATTTTCTTTTAAATTGAGCAATGGCAGCCAACCTAAACCCTGCCGGCATTGATTTAAAATGAAACCGCATTTCCATAAGGTCCCTATTCCGTCGAGGACTTCGTTCAGTATTCGTCATGACAAAGACTCCGGCTTTGGCACGGTTTGGCATTACCATCCCGAGTTGGAACTCCACTATCTGGTCAAAGGAAAAGGGGTAAGATTTATTGGCGACAACATCAGTAACTTTTCCGATGGGGAGTTGATTCTGTTGGGCGAAAACCTGCCGCATACCTGGCGGGTGGAAGAGGGGGCGAGTAACACCACGGTGGAAGTGGTTATCATCCATTTTTTGCCCAATTGCCTCGGAAGCGAGCTATTGCTCCTGCCTGAGGCCTACCTGATCCCGAAATTATACGAACGTGCCAAAAGAGGCCTTCTGATACGCGGCGAAGCGAAGGAAAAGGTGATCCGCCTGATGCATTCCGCAGTGGATGCGGAAAATCTCGACCGGCTGATCGCGCTGCTTTCGATCCTGAAAATCCTGGCGGAAGCGAGTGAATACGAGACGATCGCCTCGGCGCACGCATTCTACAAATCCAACGACGCCGAAACGCTGCGCCTGAACAAGATTTACGCCTACACGCTGTCGAACTACCGTAACGACATTTCATTACAGGATGTGGCCTCAATCGCCAATCTGGGCATTACTTCTTTTTGCAGGTATTTTAAATTGATGACCAAGAAAACCTACAACGATTTTCTGGTAGAGATCAGGATTAGCCAGGCTTGCAGGTTCCTGATTGAGGATAAAATGGCAACGGAAGTGATTTGTTTCGAGTGCGGTTTTAACAATGTCTCCAACTTTTACCGGCATTTTAAGAAGGTTACCGATATGACTCCCCTGGAATACAAGCGGAAATACCTTTATAAAGCCGCACCCGAAATGGTTTGATCAATTGTTGTGATTCTTCATCCATTCGTCCATCGAGAACCGTCCGGAACCAATGATGGAGAATGTTACTACCAGAATGAGCGTGATCATCGAGAGCCACAGCTCGGAATTGAGATAGGAAAAGCCGAGACGGATATTGACAAAGAACACGGCAGTCAGCAGGATCGGTATCTGAATGACGGATGCGATTCTGGTCAGGCATCCCATTGCGATCAGGAATCCGCCAAAAATGTGCGCAAAAGCTACGTAGTGAACGGCTGTGACGGTGTATAAATGAAAGTCGAGGCCGGTAACCAGATGAGACAGCTTGGTGGTATCGCTAATGAAGCTGATACCTTTAGCAAACAAAAACACTCCCAAAGCGATACGAACTATATCCATCCAGGCGGGATGGTGTGTGTCGCCCCAATGCTCGATTCGATCCATCATATTCATAACTTCTCAAATTTTGGTTTCAAGAAAGTTACAGTATTGAATGGACTATGTCAAGAGAAAATGGCTTTTTTCCAAGCCGTTTGGCGACTAAAAATCAGTGTTTTTCGATCAGGGAAGTGTGTTTCGTATCCTTCATCCGGATATAAACAATCAGTGACACAAAAATGCAGATGGTCACATACCAGTAGTACCACGTTTCATGCCCCAGATTTTTGGCCCACAATGCCAGGTACTCGGCCGTGCCTCCAAACACAGCCACGGCGATCGAATAGGGCAGCCCCACGCCCAGCGCCCGGACCTCCACGGGAAAAAGTTCGGCCTTGACGACCGCATTAATGGAAGTATAACCGCTTACAATGATCAACGCGGCCATGAGCAGCCCAAATGCAGGCCACATTTCGGTGGTATGGCTTAATGTGGTAAGCAGCGGATAAGTGAGTAATGTTCCCAGCACCCCGAAACCGATCAGCAGGGGCCGTCGGCCGATTCGATCGCTGAGCGCGCCGAAAACCGGCTGCAATGCGGCAAATATGAAGAGTGAGCAGAAAGTCAGTATCGTCGACTGGTATTTGGTAAGCCCCACCGTGTTCACCAAAAACTTCTGCATGTAAGTGGTATAGGTATAAAATGCCAGCGTACCGCCCGAAGTAAGGCCTATTACCACCAAAACGGCCTTCGGATGCTTCATGAGCTCTTTCAGCGAGCCTTCCTTTTTTACTTTTAAATCTTTGGATTGAAATGCTTCTGTCTCATTCAAATGAGCGCGGAGGTATAATGCTACCAACGACAGCATCGCCCCGATCACGAAAGGGATGCGCCAGCCCCAGTCGTGCATTTGCTGGTCGGTGAGGAAGATATTTTGTAAAATGAGTTGTAAACCCAATGCGATCAGTTGCCCGCCGATGAGCGTCACATACTGGAAACTGGAAAAGAATCCGCGCTTTTCTTCCGTCGCGACTTCGCTGAGATAAGTCGCAGAAGTACCATATTCGCCCCCGACGCTGAGCCCTTGGAGCAAGCGGGCGACCAATAGCAGCAATGGTGCAGCAATTCCGATGCTATTATAACCCGGCAGGAATGCGATCAGCAGGGAGCCTAATGACATGAGCAGCACCGAAACCGTCATCGCCACTTTGCGCCCACGGTTATCCGCCAGTTTTCCAAAAACAAATCCGCCAATCGGCCGCATCAGGAACCCTACTGCAAAGATGCCCGCTGTATTGATCAGCTGGACTGTCGGGTTGGAATCGGGGAAGAAAGTATTGGCAAAATAGAGGGAGAATGCCGAATAAGCGTACCAGTCGTACCATTCGACGAGGTTACCCGCCGAGCCGCCGATAATCGCTTTGAGGCGCCAGCCGGTATCGTCTTTGTGTAAAGTTTGCTCCATAAATCGGGATTAGGTTTTCCCAATTTACTTAAATAAAGTGCAAATCCACGTAGCCGCGTGCTCTACCAGGCGCGTATGGCCGCTTTTTAATTCAATGTATTGCTTTTCGGGAAGGAGTTCTGCCAGCTTTCGCACTGCCTTGGGTTTGAGCAAACTATCATAAACGCCCGCAAAAAGATAAACCGTCACCCCATTTGCATTCGCCGTTTTGACCAATGCAGGAATATTAAATCGCAAATCCCGGAATGCGACCCACGAACGGTAAATCGTCTGCCTTTTTTCAGGTGTATTCAAAACCTGCTGCGTGAATCGTACCAGACTTTTACTCGCCAGCTTCAATGTTCTCGCCACATGGACACCCGGGAAAAATATGCTAGGATGCCGCATTAACCAGCCGTAAATCCATCGCGCAGGCGGAATGCGCGTCGCGAGCGTGTACATAGGGTGCTCGGACACGCCATCGGGCGCGATGAGGAATGCATTGTCGATATTTTCCGGAAATGCTTCCAGCGTAGCCAATGCAAACCGGCCGCCTATGCTGAAACCGGTAACGTCGAAGCGGGAAATGTTATTTTGGTTGAGGAAATGCGCGATGCTGTTTTTCCATTCTGCCTTTGAAATGACTTCAAACGGGGCGTCGCAATGCTGGCCGTGAAATGGGAGGTCGAATGCGTAGATGGTGTAATGCGTCCCGAGCGTTTTCTCGATGGCCGCAAAGCACCCGATGCCATCTTGCCCGATGCCGTGGAATGCAAGGAGAATGCGCGGGCCGGAGCCTAGTTTCTGAAATGGAAAATTTTTGGAATGATGATCACTCATAGGCTTCCCGGCGATGTTTTATTGCCGATACTTCTACAATCCTGATTTGGTCCTCAATGCAGTAGAGTATCCTATAATTCCCTACCCGAATCCGATAAGTGTTTTTTGTAGTGACCAACTTTTTACAGCCCGTCGGTCTTGGATCGTTGGCCAGTAGGCGAATGGCCGGGACTATTTTTTTGACTTCCTGTACTGGAAGCTTTTTGATATCTTTTTGAGCCGAACTATTAATGATGACTTCGTAAACCTCATTCATCAAATTTGCCTTCGGCTTTTAATTGTTGCACAAACTCTTCAAAGGAAATTGATTCTTCATTTCTCCTTTCTTCGACTAAAAGGGCATCCAGAATATCCTCGACTATCTGACCATGTTTTTTCAGATCGATAATCACTTCGGTTTTGTGTCCCTGTGCGTCGGTATTATATCTGACCCCTGTCATAGCGCAATGAAGTTTGATATGAATATTAAATTTAAGCTAAAACAAAAAGACCTCCAAACGCCCTGCTCATTGAAACAGCCCGTTTGAGAGGTCTTTCATTGTTATTTTACGCTTCCATCAAATACGCCTTGATGAACGCATTAATATCACCATTCAAAACCGCTTCGGTGTTCGAAGTCTGGTAATCGGTGCGGTGGTCTTTTACACGGCGGTCGTCGAGGACGTAGCTGCGGATTTGCGAACCCCATTCGATCTTGCGTTTCGAAGCTTCCACTTCGGCACGGGCCGAGTTGCGCTTTTCGAGCTCGATCTGGTAAAGGCGCGATTTCAGCAAGCGGATCGCGACCTCCTTGTTCATCAGCTGCGAACGTTCCTGCTGACAGGCGATGATAATGCCCGATGGCTTGTGGTGCAAACGTACCGCGGTTTCTACCTTGTTTACGTTCTGCCCACCTGCGCCGCCCGAGCGGTAGGTATCCCAGGTAATGTCGGCCATATTCACTTCGATCTCGATGTTGTCGTCCGC
>CAMLNK010000166.1 GCA_946481035.1 uncultured Dyadobacter sp.
TAACACATCTTGGGAAGAACCTATTGCATAATAATACCGCTTTTGGGGTTGAAGCCCTGTCAATTTCACCACATGTTCGGTGGTTAGTGCCGAGCTGTCGACAATCTGCATCAATGAGCCGGGCGCATCTCCTAACCATACACGGCTGTTCGTCGCGACATCGGTACGCCAGCGGACCACGATGCTGGTTGACGTAGCGGATTGGAGGTACGGCCCTCTTAGCAGGCCGGGTACAAGATGCACCAGGAGATATAAGGATAGTGTGAATGCATGCATAATCTGATCGTTTACAGCACATACTTCAAAACTCAATATCCGCTTTTCATTCTTTGAGCAGTTTCAGAATGACCTGCCCATCGCCGGAAGCAATGGAGTACAGTCCCGGCCGCAGCCCGCGCGCATCATACGTATGCGGGCCTCCATTCGGCGTGGCGGATTTCAGTTGTAGTCGATTTCCTTGCACGTCGTACAACAACAGATTGCCGGGTACAGACTTACCCGATTCGTTAGCGACCCGAAAAGCATCTCCTACCGGGTTGGGATATACTTTCCAGACATCTTTTCCAGCGCCGCATTTCGCAGCAACAATCCGCGTTTCCTGCGTCTTCCCATCCAAATCATATTCTTTAATACGGTAATAACCCTGGTTTAATGCGGCCTCCACGTCAAAGAAATAGTCATTAACCTTTTTCGAATTACCCGCCGCCGGTACGGTACCGAGGACCTCCCATTGTTTTGCATCCTTACTTCCCTGAATTTCAAAATAATCCGCATTCACTTCTTCGGTCGTCTGCCAGCTCAGCCGCGCATTCTTGTCCCGGCATTCTGCATTAAACTTGCTGAATACCACCGGCAATGGCCCCAGGGTTTTGGTTAAAGTATTGTTCCGTGTGATCAGCCATACGTCCGGGTCGAAAATCACTTCCGTCGCTTCGAAACCCAGGTTATCCGCAAAAAACTCCCCGTTCAGCATGTTGTTGAACACCACAAGCTTCTCCTGGTTCGTATTGGCATTGCGGAAAAGCAACGGCACCGGCAGCTGAAAAAGACTTACCGATGCGTGCGATTGCGTCTGACTCAGTTTCACCTGCACCGTGTTGCCCGACGGAAACCATTCCACCTGGTACGACGGGTACCCCTCGCCGGTAAACCATTGGTTGAAAAAATAGGTCAGATCTTTTCCGCTGGCCGCTTCAAGGTGATTTTTCAGGTTCGCCGTGGTGACGTAGCCGTACGCCAGCGCCGGATCGTTGATGTAGTTATGGACGGCCGTAAAAAAAGTAGCGTCACCCAATATCCAGCGCAGCATGTAGAGCAAATGTGACCCTTTGAGGTAACTCAGCCGGTTGCTGAAAATCCGGTTTACATCATTCACATTATCCACCCACACCGACCCGCCCGGTAGCGACGTGATTGTATTGATTTCATTGGTGCGGGTAATTTTCGTATTTGCCGGGTATTTCGCCTCCGTGTAAATGCTTGCAAGATGCGTCGCGAAGCCTTCGTTGAGCCAGATATCCTGCCAGCTCCCGCAAGTAACCTTGTCGCCGAACCACTGATGGCCCAGCTCGTGGGCGATGAGTGTTTCGCCCATATTGACCATAAACGAGCAGGTCTGATGCTCCATTCCGCCGCCCCAGCCAAATTGCACGTGGCCATATTTTTCATTTTTGAAGGGGTAATCACCAAAAAGGTTGCTGAATTGTACCATCGCATTGAGGGCATTCTGCACGCCACTCTGGAAATTCACCTGGCTCTCCGGATAGCAGTAGGTTTTGAAAGGCACGTTGGTACTGCCTATCAGCACGCTGTTATCCAGCACATTGTAATTGGTAACGGCGATGGCTACCAGGTAACTCGCAATCGCATACCGGTGTTTCCAGTGTGTGCGCGTTTTGGAACCGGCCACCGCGGTTTCACTTTTCAGCAGGCCGTTCGATGCAGCTTTATAAATGGCGGGATGCGTAATATAAACATCGAGCGAATCGGCCTTATCGTCGAGGCCGTTTTTGCAGGGCCACCAGTCGCGGCTTCCAAAAGGCTCGCTCAACGTCCATAGCACCGGTGTGGCGGACGCCCCGTGTGTGGTAACGACAAATGGCGCATTGACCGGAGTCGGAGTGCCCTCGTAGCTGATCGTGACCGAGTCCTTCACGCCCGGGGCGAGCGGGTTTTGTAAGGTAATCGTCAACGCGTCGCCGGCGTGCACAAAAGCGACATTGCTGCCCCGCTGCTGCACGGCCGAAACCGTCAATTCACCCGACAGGTCGAGCGTAATGCTGTTTCCGGCAGTAGTCATCACAAAATGGGGCGTCACATTGCCTTTGATATAATTCACGGCGGGGTCTGCCTCCCACTCGCAGCGATAGTACTTCACATCGAAGTTGTTGGAAGCCATTACGCGCAGCCCCGACGCATTGATCCGCAACCCTGCGTTCCTGCTTTCGAGCGCGGCAATATCGGCCGTTGAGAAATCCGGAGCGGATTCCTGTGCAAATGCACCTCCGGCGAGCAATAAAACAAACAGCAGGAAAGGTATTCTCATAGCGTACAGTTTTCTGTAAATACATCACTGTCAATACGCTAACTTAACCAATTACAGGCAATTCCCTGCTGTTTTCCGGTCAAATGTTCAAACGGCAGGTTTCAGTTAAAGAGTGTTGAGATTGGCACAAAATCCGAGCAGCTTTTTCAGGTCGTCGGCATCGCCGAAATCGATTCTGTGTTCCCGCATGTAGCGCACCAGCTCCCGCCTGTTACGCCCATATACGTGCAGGAACGCGCGCCGCGACGCAGGATGTACGACCCGGTTCTGGTCGATCAGGAAGTAGGTGGTTTTCATCCGCCAACCCTGCCCTGAGGCATTATTTTCCCACTGAAAATGCCCGCCTTGGTTGCTTACCATCAATGCACGCGAAGCGTTTCCCTCCGATGCCGAAAAGTGTTGCCCCGAATGGCTGAGGTTGTTTCCCGCCGGCCCGGGCTGGGTCTTCGCCGCCAGCATTACCCGCCCTGGCGCCCCGATTACCTCCATATCCGAATGAGCCTCGGTAAGTACAAAGCGGCGCTCACCTATCTCGACGTAATCGATCAGGTACTTGCCCGTAAAGAGCAGCGTATCCGCCTGCGGATTCAGAAACTGCATCTGGCCACCATGGTAATGGTAATTCAGCAATGCCTCACGCTTCGTACCATTTCTGAAATAGACCATTCCTTTGACAAAGTCGGGAAACAGGTACGCAGCAGGCCGTTTTCCCTGCGTAGTTACATGCCCGGAAGCAGCCGCGCGACAGGTAACGTTTAGCGACGCGTTCGGAAGTAATATTTGTTGGAGTAAAAAGGAAGCAAGCAACAATGTTTTCATAGCGGTTTCGGGAAAGCCAATGGTGATAAAACTTCTGGATTAAAGATGTTATCAACTCATTTTCATACCCTTGCACCGTTCTTATTTTTTGTAACTATTTCCCCGCATAAGCCTATACCGCCATCTGCCGGGAAACATTTTGGAGAATTTTTCTACAACATATTTCAAAAAATCATGAAAATTCGAAATTTTTCGTAATACTATTACTACATTTTTGTTTGAAAACGTATATATTGCCGTTCAAGCGGTTCAATACGGCCAGCCAACGTTATTTAATTATCAACAAGGGCATATAGGCATAGTTTTGGTGCCCCATTAGTCCTACATCAAAGGAAACTCATGATGGAAATCGGAACAATCAAGGCGGTACATATATATACCCACCTGCGATTATATGTTACGGCCGAACTGGAATTGAACCTGAAAGGAGTGAAGTATACATTTGGTGGGCACGATGTATTTTTGTCCGGCATGAATGGAGGTGAATCTGCCGATCCTCCCTACCTGGGCAGATTTCTGTTCAGATGCATGCAAGTCTGCCGCGTCGATAACTGGGACCAGCTAAAAAGCTCGAAAGTTTTGGTCGAAATACAGCATGGCAAAGTAGTAGCGATCGCCGACGTCACCGGCAACAACTGGTTCAATCCCACGCTGGAATTCGGCGCCATGGAACAGGAAAAAGAACAGATTGAATCCGCATTCAGGGAGAATCCGAAATTAGAGCGCGTCGGCACTTGCCGGCGCTATTCCAACCTGATTTCATAAGTCCCATTCTCACATTTTTCCGGAACGGCCAATTCCAGATGCTCCTTCCTATTCACCCGAAGGTAATTTTCGATCGCAAGTACCGCATCATTCTCCGACTCCGCCCCCGACACCGCCAGAACCACTCCCGGTTCCAGCCGGCCCGTTTCATCACGATTTGTTATGCTCGGCATGTTGGTAGTTTGTTTTTGGGTGATCGTTGATTTAAAATTGTGCCAGGCCACTCCCGATGGTAGGCGTAGTTTCTAACTCCCGTCTTCAACTTTTCTTTCTCTCTCACGGAATCTTGCCCGGCGTAGTCGTACTTCCCGGCACGGTCGATGATGGTATAGTGGTACTTTGAGGCACTTGCGCCGGCTGGCCGGTCGCGTCCGGGATGGTGGTTCTTGGTACGTTGCTGCTGTTCGGGTTCGGGCGTTCACCCGGAGTGGTTGTGCGTGGAACGGCGTTCGGGTCAGTCGGGGTTACCGGGACGGTCGATGGCTGGGTTGTAGAACTTGGCACGGTGCTTGAAGGCACGGTCGAGGGCTGCGTGGTACTACCCGGCGTGGACACACTTGGCACGGTAGTGGGCGACGGCTGCGTTACGGTGCTTCCGGGCCTCACGGCACCAGGAAGGTCGGACGGTTGCACGGTGGCGCCGGGGACCGTTTTAGGCTGGGTAGTGTTGCCCGGATAGGTCGAGGGCTGGGTACTACTAGGGTAGGTCGAGGGCTGGGTTGTTCCAGGAACGGTAGCAGGCTGCGTGCTCGAAGGCGTAGTCGCCGGTGTCGTTACCTGCGCCAAGGCCGCGGCCGAACCGAATGCGGCCGCTCCGACGATGGCTAACGTAATGATATTCAATCTCAAAGCTTTCATGACAATGTATGTTTAGTTGATGAGCATTTCAATTATGCGGTCTGATTGGAAAAGAATCGTACCAACAGCGCCTTTGTCTCAAACACCCCCTGAAATAGACGTTTTTACACGCGTTGTTTGCGTGATTTATTCGTGAGTTTTGTATTAAACTAAATCCAGAAACCAATGGAAAAACAATTGGACACCATGGCCGACCGCTTGGAGGAAAGTCTCGCTACGCATCGGGTTGTATCACAGGAAGAATGGACCAAAGCGCGGAAAGATCTGCTCAAAAAGGAAAAGGAACTCACCCGGCTCAACGACGAACTCAGCCGGCAGCGGCGCGAGTTGCCCTGGGTGAAGGTCGACAAATCGTACATTTTCGAGGGTACCGAAGGAAAACTCTGGCTATCAGACCTTTTTTACGGGAAAAGCCAGCTAATCGTTTACCATTTCATGTTCGCCCCCGAATGGGAAGAAGGTTGCCCGGGCTGCTCGTTTCTGGCCGACCATATCGACGGCGCCAATCTCCATTTGCAGCACCACGATGTTTCGGTGGTGGTCGTTTCGCGGGCACCGCTGGAAAAGCTCCTCGCATTCAAAAAGCGGATGGGCTGGAAATTCAACTGGGTATCGTCGTATGGCAGTGATTTCAATTACGATTACCACGTGTCGTTCACCAGCGAGCAGCTCAAAAACGGCACTATCTATTACAATTTTGAATATTCCAAACACGACGAGGGCACCGAATCGCCGGGAACGAGCGTGTTCTATAAAGACCGGACAGGTAACATTTTCCACACTTATTCCAGCTACTCCCGCGGCGGCGACATCCTTATCGGCGCTCATAATTACCTGGATCTAACGCCCAAAGGCAGAAATGAAGACGGTATCATGGACTGGATGCGCCATCATGACAAATACGAAAATTTCAAAGGAGATTCGGGCAGCTGCTGCCATTAGCGGCAAAAGCAGTCTTTATTCGATAGCGGTTTAGCGGCGGGCATGCTCCTATTTCGGGGCATGCCGGTGATCTAATAGTAAAATGCGCTGCCCCGGTACTTTATCAGACATTCGCAGCAATGCTACCCGACGACACCTGCTCCTTATTCGATAAGCTGAACCTCAACCCTTTATGATTGGAATTAATAAATTTCAAAAATCTCTTTTTAAGAAAAAGTCCGTCGTAATCCCCGCTGTCACTGCCTTTTTGGGGTTAGTCGCCTACCAGACCCGCCCAGCGGACGACCGCTCGTGGAGCGTCTATAAGGCGGATGCTGAGAGTAGCAGCTATTCTGCTCTGAATCAAATCAATATTGCCAATGTAAATCAGCTGCAACCGGCCTGGACGCATTCCTATGCGGATATGAAGGACGGGAGCCGAGCCGGCAGCAGCGAATGCAATCCCATTATTGTCGACGGCGTGATGTACACCACATCCTCCAAGCACTGGGCCTATGCCATCAATGCAGAGACTGGCAAACAAATCTGGTCGTTCGACCCGTTTGACGGCGCGGAAGGCGGTGGCGTAAGCCGCGGGGTTACGTATTGGGAAAATGGCACGCGGTCCGGCGAACCGGACAAACGTATTCTGTTTACCGGTGGCGATAACCTCTTTGCGCTCGATGCGCGGACAGGGAAACCTATTCCCGGGTTTGGGCAAAACGGTCGCGTAAGCATGAATGTCGGCCTTCGCGACGATCCTGCCACGATTTCGGTCATCCCTACTTCGCCCGGCATTGTTTACAAAGATCTACTGATAATGGGCGCCGAAGTTTCCGAACTGTACGGCGCGCAGCCCGGCTATATCCGTGCATATAATTGCAGGACAGGCAAGCTTGAATGGACATTTCACACGATTCCACTGCCGGGAGAGCCCGGTTACGAAAGCTGGCCCAAAGACGCCTACAAATATGCAGGGGGTGTGAACGACTGGGCCGGAATGAGTCTCGACATTCGGCGCGGCATTGTTTTCCTGGCGCTGGGCTCGCCTTCCTATGACTTTTACGGAGCCGACCGCAAAGGCAATAACCTGTACGGCAACAGCGTGGTGGCGCTGGATGCGGCAACGGGCAAGTATATCTGGCATTACCAGCTCGTGCATCACGACCTTTGGGATTATGATCTGCCCGCACCACCCAACCTGGTTACCGTGAAGCGAGACGGAAAAGAAATCGACGCAGTGGCGCAGGTTACGAAACATGGATTTGTATTTGTATTCAATCGCGAAAACGGAGAGCCGCTTTTTCCGATTGAGGAAAGAAAAGTACCGGCATCGAACATCCCCGGCGAATATGCATCCCCTACCCAGCCGTTTCCCCTAAAACCCAAGCCATTCGCCCGCCAATGGATGACCGAAGCCGACCTGACACATTATACTGATGCGGGGCACGACTCGATCGTCAAAAAATTCCGCTCGATGCGGTATGAAGGGCTATTTACCCCACCCGACCTCAAAGGTACCCTCATGCTCCCGGGCACCCGCGGCGGTGCGGAATGGGGCGGTGCTGCTTACGATCCGGCTTCAACCGTACTTTTTGTAAAATCCAATGACTCACCGGAAATCCAGTCGATGAAGAAAGTCGATTTGGAGCAGGAAGCCAAAGACCAGACGATTTTTGACCAGGGAAGATCATTATACATGACCTACTGTGTGGCCTGCCATGGCAAGGATAAAAACGGCGATGAACCTAATTACCCTTCG
>CAMLNK010000167.1 GCA_946481035.1 uncultured Dyadobacter sp.
CCGGGCGTGTCGGCACCGTGGGCTATTGTTATGGCGGCGGCGTGACCTGGCTGGCGGCAGCCCTGGTACCCGGCCTGGCGGCTTCGGTGGGTTATTACGGCGGCCCGTGGGCCGAACTGATCGACCGCGCTCCGCTCTGCCCCGCCCTGCTGCATTTCGGCGCATTGAACGATCCGCGGAAAACAGAAGAATATCTCCAAATTTCGCAGAATAACCTCCAAAGGCTGTCGGACCTTGTCGAGAAAGTGCTAAATCTGGCTGTGGAAGAGAAGCAGGATTTCGAATTCCGGACGGAGCCGGTGAGCCTGGCCGAAATCTTATGTGAGCTGGCGGCCAGTCACCGTATCAAGGCTGCGAAAACGGTCGTTTTTAATATGCATATCCCATTCGGGACGATGGTGCAGGTGGATCGCATGCATTTTGGGAATGTGATCAATAACCTCATCGACAATGCGATCAAGTACTCTCACGAGCGCGTGACCATCTCGTTCAACTATGAAAAGGAGCCTCATGGCTGGCAACTCACAGTCGCCGACAATGGTATAGGCATTCCCAAAGCCTACCAGGCGTCGGTTTTCGATCGCTTCTTCCGTGTTCCTACCGGCGACGTGCACCAGGTGAAAGGTTTCGGTCTCGGGCTCGCTTATGTGCGGCAAGTTGTGGAAAAGCATGGCGGCAGCATTAGTCTGGCAAGCGAGCCGGGTAAGGGGAGTGCATTTGTTCTAAAATTCTGAAAATGGCTACCGTACTACTCATCGAGGACGAGCCTGCGCTGGGCATGATTGTGAAAGATAGCCTCGCTTACCGCGGGTTCGAGGTGCTTTACGCTGCCAATGGGGCCGACGGGCTTGAACAATTCCGTTTGCACCGGCCTGATATCGTCGTGGCCGACATTATGATGCCCGACATGGATGGTTTCACCATGGCAGAGCACATCCGCCGCGACGACCCGAATACGCCGATCATGTTTCTCACCGCGCGTTCCCAAACTGCCGATGTCGTTCGCGGCTTTGAATTGGGAGGGAATGATTACCTCAAAAAGCCATTCAGCCTCGACGAACTCGTCGTGCGCATTAATGCGCTCCTGCGTGTGGGAGCGACCCGCGCGAATGCGGGCGGAACGCTCAAAATCGGACGTTACGTCTTCGATCCCGCCAAACAAAAACTTTCCGTCGACGACCGGGAAGTGACGCTATCCCACCGCGAAGCCGAACTCCTCCGCCGCCTCTACCAGCAACGCAACGAAGTCCTCGGTCGCAGCGAAGTCCTCACCGAACTCTGGGGCGACGATTCCTTCTTCAACGGCCGCAGCCTCGACGTTTTTATCACCAAACTCCGCCGCTACCTCCGCGAGGACCCTAAGATTCAGATCATTAATATCCGTGGGAGAGGGTATAAGCTGGTACTTTGAGAAACTGTGTATTTTGTATTTTTGTAAAAAATGAACAAAATGAAAGAGGATATTCAATTCAAAATCGGCCGCCGCACCAATGACCCGCGTTTGTTGACGCCGGAAGAACGCTCCCAATGGCAGGAGCAAATTGCTGTAAATGCGCGGGACTATCTTTTTTCGATTGGCCAGCCATTGGTTTACAAAAGTGACGGCCATATCGTCGTGGAGCACAAGGATGGCAGGTTGCAGGTGATCAGATGACGATTTACCTCATCGCCGGACCTCCGGGTATCGGTAAGAGCACACACAGCCCATCATTCATCCCAACAGGAGTTCCGATCGTTGACCAGGATTTGGATGTGACTTACGCCTCAGTTACTGAGTTGACCGAGGCACATCAGCCATTACCTGCCTGGGTGCAAAACAATAACCTTCACCAATACTTGTTGACGAGCTAAATTACTTTGAAGGCGCCGGCTTGCCCGGTTTCGGAAATACCTGGTGGGTATTGGCCCATTGCTGCCAGAGATTTGCCAATTGTTTTACTTTTTCAGGATTAGCATCCGCAACGTTTTGGGTTTCTGAATGGTCGGTCGAGAGATCGTAAAGCTGCCAGGTAGAATCGGCCGCTGGTGAAACGAGTTTCCAATTGCCTTGCCGTACATAACGGGCTCCGAAATGTTCATTGAATAGCTCAGAATGTCCCTTCGAAGGTTTGCCGGAAAACGAACCGACCAGACTTGCACCGGTAGTGGGCTTGATGTCTTTGTTTTTGAATTGCTTGGGATATTTCGCGCCCGAAAGCTCGCAGAATGTCGCCATCAGATCCATCACATGGCCCGTATGGTCACTGAAACCTCCTTTTTTAGCAGTAATACCCTTGGGCCAGAAGGCGATTACAGGTGTGTTGACGCCACCTTCAAACGATTCTGCCTTTGCATACCGGTAGGGCGTGTTGGCTACGCTCGCCCAGCGTGGCCCGATGGATGCATAGCTGGTTTGCGGGCCAGGCATCACTTGTTTTTCTGTCGCGTAAACAATCTTGCGGCCGTCGCGCGTCTCGCTCGGCCGGTCGAAGCCGGGGCCATATCTGGCGCAGTTTTCAGGGCTGGCGCCATTATCGGTCAGGAAGAGGATCAAGGTATTGTCCAGTTCACCGGTTTGTTTCAATGCATTCACAATCCGGCCGATACCCTGGTCCATCCGATCGATCATCGCGGCGTGGACGGCCATGGCCATCGCGTCCCATTCACGGTCGGGGTTATCCTCCCATTTTAGAGCGTTGGCCGGTGTTTCGGGCAACTTGGTCACTTTCGGATCTATCAGGCCCAATTTGACCATTCTGTCATAACGTGCCTTGCGAATCGCCTCCCAGCCGCCCTTGTAGGTATCCTTATATTTGTCAATGTCTTCCGGTTTCGCCTGTAAGGGCCAATGCGGCGCATTTTGTGCCACATATAAAAAGAATGGCTTCTCGGATTTCGAGAACTCGCGGATGTAAGCCACAGTGGTATCGTTGATCGCGTCGGTGTGGTAATAATCCTTTGGAACACTTTTGACAGCCTCTTTCCCATTCACGAGACTGAACGGATCAAAGAAATCGATCACACCCCAGATCGTCCCGAAATATTTATCGAAGCCACGGCTGGTCGGGTATTGTTCAATGGGTGAAAAAGGGCCTGCATCCTTTTGGTGGTTCAGCCAGGCGAGCTGTTCCTGCGGTGTCTTTTGTGTAAATGTATTGGAAACGTGCCATTTTCCGGTCATTCCGGTTTGGTAACCAGCCGTTTTGAGGACTTCCGCGAGCGTCACCGTATTTTCCGTAATATGTCCCTGGTAGCCCGGTTGGTTTTCGGCCTCGGTCATTTTGCCGATCCCCGCCTGTTGGTTGTACAAGCCTGTGAGCAGCGACGCGCGCGTAGGGCAGCAGCGCGAGGTATTGTAAAACTGCCGGTAGCGAAGCCCGTTTTGGGCGAGGTAGTCGAGATTCGGGGTATGTACCTCGCCGCCGTAGCAGCCCATGTCCGAGTACCCCATATCATCCGCCAGGATAACGATAATATTAGGGCGCGTGGCAGCATTCGGCGTTTCAGGTTTGTTCCTGCTTTTCAGGGCAACAAGGCCCAGGCCCGTCACAAATGCGAGCGAAATAAGGGATAGTTTGGTTTTAGACATTTCCGAAAGTAAAAACTTTTTCGCATTCGGGTGATAAGGCTGGCGGAAGCAGCGGTATAAATGTGAAAATCAAAACCGTAAATCCTATGAACCAGAAATTTTCCTTCGCATTGACAATCACTCTTTTGTTTGTCCAACTTATCACGGTTGCCCAGTCGGTAACAAGCCGTGGAAACAATGACGCCGAAAAAGCCACAACGGATTTCAGAAAAAGCGACTGCGAACAAAATATCATCCGCTTGTACGAAATGCTGGACGCGAAAGACCAGGAAATCAAACGTTCGAGAGAGCAGGCCAATGAGCTGATTAAAGCGCTTACTGATCTGAAACGTAACCCGAACACGCGAAATGATGTTAGTCAAAATACCTGGGTACCACAACAGGATGCGCAAACAGTAAAGCTTGTCGATCATATTGTTTCCGAGCGCAAGACAAATTATCATGTGCGCAGGCAATACATCCGCGGGCCGCGAGGAGGTTGTTATTATATTAATTCAAATGGCAATAAAACTTATGTGGATCGCAGTGTTTGTGATTAGGCCCTACAATCAATATAACCCCGAAAGATTGTCAGGCTTTTCAAAATTTGACAAATCTGGAACTCCATAAGGGCAGCGCAAACGGGCCGGAGACGTGGAAAAGATACGATCCCGGATGCAACCGGCTGACATCTATACTAATATGATCCCCCGGATCGGATGCCTGGCGCAGTACAGCATCGCCGCGGGCTGAAAAAACTGTAATATCAAGCGGCCCGAGGCTCTTCCTGACCGATAGATAAAGCATGTCAGCCGCCGGATTGGGATACAATGCAAACCCGGAATGATCAACCTGCCGAACGTAAATAATAGAAGAGAAACTAAATGTTTCATCGTAGTCCACTTGTTTGAGACGATAATAGGTATGCGTATAGGGCGAACCGTCGATGGTTTGGTAGGTTTTCTGCGTGAACGCGGAGCCGGCTCCCGAAACCCGCTCCATTGGTTGAAAATGAATGCCGTCCGGTGATTTTTGTACTTCGAAATGACTGTTGTTAATCTCTTCGGAAGTTGCCCAGGTCAATTCATTGTTGATTCCTGCGCTTTTACCACGGAAGTAGATCAGTTTAACAGGGAAAGCATACGAAGGATCGGGTTGTAAGAATCCCTCAGAGACAATAATCGGGCCGGATTTTCGCGTCTCCACGGCTGGTTCGCCAAGACTCCATTCCAAACGCATATCACCGGAGTTTCCCGATCCATAGCCACTGGCAATAACCGATAATCCTACACTTTGCGCTTCGGATAATCGGCAGGCCAGCAGCAGGTTTACAAGCAGTAGTAGTTTTTTCATGACGTGAACCAATTGAAGGAAGTTTGCTAGTAAACGAGTACGCTGGTATAGCCCCATTCCGAATTGGTCCAGTTAGGGCTGCTTGTAACGCCCGCCATACCAAAACGGTACGTACCCGAAGGAAGGTCTTTGAATACTCCGTTTACAGAAAAGATAGACCTCGTGTTAGCCGGGACCTGTAACCCAAACATTCCCAGGTCGAGCGTCTGAATCGCGCTGCCGGGCGCCACATTTTGGCATGCCGGGTAAATACCGAGCTCATTCGCAGCTGCATAGCCCCCCAGCGCCCTCGATGATGTCACAAATACCGTCTGCCCCTGCTGTATGGTCACTTCCAGCGGATGAGTGATGAATGAAAGCGTACTGGACGGAAACGAGGTAGTTCCCGCCTTGTAATAACTTTGAATAACACCTGACGGACCTTGCAAACCCTGTGGTCCTTGTGGACCGGTGCCGCCGAGCAGCAGCCAGTCGGGAGAGGCAGGAGTCCCTTTGTTATAGTAGAATCCTTCCGGTGCCTCGGTTTGATAAACAAGTAAGCCGGTTGCAGGCTGCGAAAGAGACTGGCGCTGGCTGGCAGACATTCTTGGTAGTAACAGTCCGCGTGAATCACTTTTAAGATCCAGCAAGGCGCTGGGGTCGGGATTGCTGGTGCCGATACCTACATTGCCGCCGTTTTTGTTGCTGATTCCCGAGCCATTTATCTGCCACTGATTATCCGCACTGCTCAATGCGAAGGGAACACTCACGAGTTGTGTCGCCCCCAAATCTGTAAATGTATTACCGCCGTCAGGGTCCATTTCAACTTTGAGAAACTTGGCGCCATTATGCCACGGCACAGAACTCATCGAGCCAATAACATCCGTTGCACCACCGGAACCCACTGCAAGGCTGAACAAGCCGAGTGAATTGGTGGTTGCAGTCCGTGTCTCACTATAATGCACGCTTCCATCGGGAGTGTTTTGCCGGATGCTCAGCCTTAGCCTGATAGTTTTATTCGTGAGCGGCACGCCGCTTGCATCGCGGGCGGCCGCCTGGTAATTGATTTCGTGTGGTACCTGTGCATTCACGACGACCGTCGCCAGCCAGGCGATCAACCCAGAGAGCAGTAAAATCCATTTCATGACATATAGATTGGTAAGATGATGCCCCAAAGCTATTGCCAGAAAACCATTCTAAGTCAGATGATTGAGTAGTGTGCATGTTTATTGTGTAGTTGGCAGCAGGAGGAAATTGTTGGAGAAAAATCCAAATTTTCCTAACTTCTCCAATCACTAAACTCCCGAAACATGGCCGCCGCAAAACCCAGGTCGATTGACGAATACATCGCAGGCTTTCCTGAGGATGTCAAGAAGATATTGCAGGAAATAAGGACGGTAATTAGGGATGCCGCTCCCGGAGCAGTGGAGACGATTTCATACGATATGCCCACCTTTAATTTAAACGGGACATACCTCATTTACTTTGCCGGATGGAAAAAGCATGTGGCGCTTTACCCGGTTTCTGGAAAAATTGCGAAGGTGCTTTCTGCGGAACTCTCGGATTACAAGGGCACCAAAGGTTCAGTGCATTTCCCTTTGAACAAACCCATGCCGCTGGATCTGATCCGGAAGATTACCGAGTTAAGGATTGCTGAAAATCAGGCGGCCGGTATGAAGGCAGCAGTGAAGTAGCTGGTGGTTTAACTCCCGCCTGTGAGGTTGTATTTCTTCAAAATATTCTCAATCCGGCTGTCCGGTACCAGGTCGGTAACCGCTACCAGCTTTACGCGCGGGTAATCGGGATGGGTAGTGTTGAGCACAAAATTGAACGAAAGGGGCATTACGGCCGATGGAACTTTCAACATGAGTGCTTTGCCTGCATTGAACCACTGGTCTCCCAACGGTTGGCATTGCGAATAATCATTGGGATCGCGCCATCCCGGTTCGAGCCCGCTCTCCGCGACCGAGTCGATCACGGCATCGTCGGGTACTTCGAGGAACATCACTTTGAAGTCGCTATTAAATCCGACGCCTTGTCTTCGCACCATGTTTTCAAGCATTGCTAACGGAATAGTCTCGGACGCGTAAATCACCTTGTTGCCCGCGCTGTTCCATCGCCCCCGCATTCCGGAGGCGAACAGCGTGTCGGCGTAAAGTTTGTGGACGATCCGGAATACGAGCATCTTTTACGCCGGATAACTTTCTGCCATTTTATTGAGCTCCTCGCTGAGAAAATCCACACCGCCGCCGGTCGTCAGCCAGTCTGCCGGCTTTTCAGTGGAGTTCCAGAATGGTTTTTGCAGCCAGTAGTTGAACTCATCAATCGTACCGAAAAGTGCTTCGCCTTTTTCAAAAAGGGCGATCAGCTTCAAAAGATGCTCGCCGTAAAGCGGCTCCAAGGGCTTTTGCGCTTCCTTGTAGTTGCTGATCGTGCGCGCAGAAACGTTCATGATCGCCGCCAACCTCCTTTCAGGCATCTTGATAGCCTCCGCGAAGTCATAGAAAACTTTGGTGTGCAGGCCTTTCCGGGCGGATAGCACAATGGAGAAATTGCTGTCCATGTCAATGTGGTTGAATTTGGATTTCAAATTTGGACCAGGTTGAGCCGTGGTTTTCATAACAAAGGAGATTGAGTACTCAAATGTATGAATTTTTTCAAAAATAAAAACGAATTTTTTCAAACATTTTCATTTCCTGCTAAAAAAGCCGGAATAAGTATAAACACGGTGCAGCCTTCCTTTATTCCTCAACTTTTGAAACCGAAATTCCTAAACAAATGAATA
>CAMLNK010000168.1 GCA_946481035.1 uncultured Dyadobacter sp.
TGCAAACCGGCCTCCGCGCCGAAAATACCAACGGCTATGGCCATCAGTTCGGCAATGCCGTGAAATCCGATTCGTCGTTTGAACTGCATTATACCAGCCTTTTCCCTACGCTTTTCGTGAGTTACAAGCTCGATACCAACCAAACGCTGCTCAATTTTTCCTACGGGCGCCGGATTGGCCGCCCCTATTACCAGGACCTGAACCCGTTCGTTTTTCTATTGGATAAATTCTCCTACTTCGCCGGCAATCCCTACCTGAAACCGGAGTTCGGAAACCGATTTCAGCTTTCGTTGAACTACAAAAGCCGGTTCAACCTGTCGTTCCTCTACAATTACACCCGCAACATGCAAGGCGAGGTCATCGAGCAGGCCGGGAACATTTTTATCAGCAGGACGGGGAATGTCAGCAGGCTCATTTGGGGAGGTATCACACTGACGGCGCAGCTGAAAGCGGGCAACTGGTGGACCTGTAATTTTTACGCCGAACTCATCCGCAACAACTTCCGCGGCATGCCCGGCGATCCTAACCGCACCACCGGCTCCACCTACGGCTACATTAGTCCAAACAACCAGTTTCTCTTTAAAAACGGTTGGAGCGCGGAGCTGAGCGGCTTTTACATTACCCGAAGCCAGAGCGCACAATTCGACAAGGACGATCTGTTCCTCGTCAACACCGCCGTTCAGAAAAAGGTAATGAAGGACAAAGGCATTATTAAGCTCTCGCTGCGCGACATTTTCAGCTCATTGGAACCGAACGGCCGCATTCTCAACATCCCCAACGCCCGGGCGACCTATTATAACGACGCCGACACGCGCGTGCTCGTGGCGTCGTTTACCTATAACTTTGCCAGGGGCGCTTCCGGAAAAAGGAAACGAAACATCGGCGGTTCGGGAAGTGAAGAGCAGCGGGTGAAGAATTGAGGTCACTCACTCTTCAAACTCTTCACCGGGTTACTCAATGCTGCTTTGATACTCTGTAAGCTAATCGTCAAAAGCGTCAGCGCCAGCAGCAGCAATGGCGGAACGAGGAAAATGGAGGCACCCAGGCCGATGTGGAAGGCATAGTTGTCGAGCCAGGCTTTGGCGGTGAAGTAGACGATCGGGACCGCTATCAGCGAAGCGAGCATGACCAGTTTCACGAAATCTTTGGAAATAAGCACCAGCAGGCCGGCGACGGTGGCTCCCAGTACTTTCCGGATCCCGATTTCCTTGGTGCGCAGCCGGATCACGAAGCTCGACAAACCCAGCAGGCCCATGCAAGCCACCAGGATAGCCAGTACCGCGAATAGCCCGAAGACATTGCCCAGCCGCTGATCGGCCTGGTATTGTTTGTTGAAATACTCGTCCAGGAAAAAGTACTCGAACGGGTTCCCGGTAAAGGTCTTTTTGTAGAGATTCCCGATATCGGCGAGGCTTTTCGCGAAATCGCCTTGCCGGACGTGCACGGAAATGTATTTCCATTCGGTGCGGGTGGGGTAATAGAACAGGATCGGATCGTATTTTTCTTTCATCGATCGCTGATGGAAGTTCTTGACGACCCCGATTACGCGGCACGGAAGTTCATTCTGTCCCAGCTTGAATTTAATATCCTGATTCACGGCGGCGGCGGCATTAGGGTATCCCAATGCGCTGGCCACTTCCTCATTGATCAGCACTTTATTGTTGGTGGTCATTTGCATGGCCGACGAGTCCGCGTTTTCAAAATTCCGGCCTGCTACCAGCTGGATGTTGTACGAGGGAAGAAACTGCTCGTCGATTTCCATGAGGTAGCTCGTAAAATTTTTGTCGATACCGTCGTTTGCCCGTCGCACGGAGTTGCGGTACCTGATCGTCTGTCCCGGAATATCGGACGTGGCGGTCGTTAACCCGATCGACGGGACGTGGCCAATTTCGGACTTGAAGTACTGATATTTTCTGAAAACGGCCGTATCGTTAACCACCGGCGCCTTCACGATCAACAGTTGGTCTTTGTCGTATCCCAGGTTGCCGTTCCGCATGTAATGGAATTGTTTCAGCACCACAAACGTGCAGGCGATCAGGATAATGGAAAGTGTAAACTGAAACGATACCAGTACCCGGCGCATGGAAATGCCCGACCGCGACTGGACCATCAGGCCTTTCAGCACTTTCACCGGCAGGAACGACGACAGCACGAATGCCGGATAAGCGCCTACCAGCAAAGCGCCGGCGATGAATACCAGGAATGCCGCCGCCCAGAACCACGGCTGGCTGCCAAGTCCCGTAGAAAAGAAACCCTGACTGATTTGTTTGCCCACAAAACCATTAAAAACCGGACTGAACAGAAGGATTACCACAACCGCTACCAGAAGGGATAACAGATTGATGATCAGCGACTCAAACAGAAACTGGCCGACCAACTGCTTTTTAAATGCACCCACCACTTTCCGCAGACCCACTTCCTTGGCCCGCTCCATGGATTTGGCGGTAGAAAGGTTGATATAGTTGATCCAGGCGATCAGCAAAATAAAGACGCCGATAATGCTCAGAAAATACACCTCTTTCTGGCTGCCATTAGCCTCTGCTTCATGGAGATAATTGGAATGGAGGTGAATATCGGTGAGCGGCTGCATTTCGAAGCTGCACCCGAAGTTGAGCTCTTTCATTTTGGCGCTCAGGTATTTGTCGATGAATGCCGGAAATTTAGCCTCGACTTTTTTGGGATCCGTACCCGGCGCCAGCAGCACATAATTGTAAAATTCCGGCCAGGTCCATTCATTGAAGCCCCATTCGTGCCCTACCGTTTCAAAGGAAATGAGCATATCGAATTTGATGTGTGAATTTTCGGGCATATCCTTGTAAACTGCCGTCACCTTCAACGGAAGATCGCTGTTCAGTTTCAATATCTTTCCAAGTGGGTCGGTTTTGCCAAAATATCTTGCGGCTGTGCTTTGCGAAATCGCGATGGACCTTTCTCCGGCGAGGCAGGACTTCGGGTCGCCTGAAATGAGCGGGTAGTTGAAAATTTTAAAGAACGATTTGTCGGCGATAAAAATGCCGCCTTCATTAAAAGTCTTTGGCACTGCACGCCCTTCGGTATACGACATGGTAGTGGCATTCATAAACAGGGAAACGCTCACGATGCGCACATAATCCAGCACTTCAGGGAAATCGGCCTTCATCGCCGGGCCCAGCGCCGGATGATTGGTGGCCGTGGTGGGCACATCCGCCATACTGCCCGAATAAGAGATCGGTACGCGGTAAATATTGGCCGCATTCGCATTGAAGCGGTCGTAGCTGTTTTCGAAGTAGACGTATTGAAATACAAAAAAACAGGCAGCGATGCCCAGCGCCAGTCCAAAAATGTTGATCGCGGAGAAAGTCTTGTTTCTCCACAAATTGCGCCGCGCGATTTTGAAGTAATTACCGATCATATCATGGCAGGTTAGAGGTTCGGCAAGGAGAACCAATGCATTACCTTCAAAAGTCGCGCCGAGGAATTTACAGAATATAAATACCTAAATATCAGCTATTTAAATTCAAAATAAACGATTTCAATGTCCGAAAGTGAACACATTTGTTCAGTTTTAACCAAATCTAATGCCGAGCGGAGTGGAAGCATCTTGCAAGATGCTTCCACTCCGCTCAGCATGACAAAGAAATGTAATTTTACCCTTTTCAAACAACCTCCTTTACATTCCTATCGGCACGTTATTTGTTAATCGGCACCGGGTTCCAGTAAAAGGCGTGGCTTGCGTCATCCGGCTTGCCCACCAGCGGCACTTCGGCGGGGTCGCGCAATGCATTGGCCTTGCCCAGGGTTTCGGTACGCATGAGGTCGAACCAGCGGATGCCCACTTCTACCGCGAACTCCCACCCTCTTTCGGCTACAACACTGTCGCGGAAAGCGGTCTGGCTCAAACCTTTTTGCAGATCAGGCAGGCCTGCCCGCTTACGCACCTGGTTGATGGCATCATAGGCAGTGGCATCGGCTGAGGACGACATGGCCTTCGCTTCTGCATACGTGAGCAGCACTTCGGGATAACGGATAATAAAAGTAGTAGCGCTTCCCCACCAGTCGTTCGTACTGTGCGTTGCCCAGTTGTAGCTGTCGTCGTCGCGGTATTTGAGGAAATAAGGGTGTTTTTGCAGGGTTTGCTGCCAGGTAAGTACTTTTTTCGGGTCGTTTTTAAGGAAATAATCCTTCTGGTACGTCGCATCCTTTCTGGGGCCAGCCGGGAAGCGGTTGTAAAAGCTGATTTCTCCGAAACCGTCTTCCCATCCTCCCTCTTCATAATCGGGAGCCAGCGGCAACGGCCCGATCATATTTCCGTTTTCCCAGCTCCATTGCGGGATATCGTTGTTGAAATAGCAGGCAAACACGGCCTCCTGATTAAACTTGTTAGCGATCTTCCATATGTCGGCGTAGTTCGTCATCAACTTATACCCCCAGGTTGCGCTCCCATCGATCACTTCCTTTGCCTTCGCGGCTGCGAGTGCGTACTTGTCGTTTTGTTTGAGGGGCCAACCGGCCATAGTAAGGTATACATTGGCCAAAAGCGCTTTGGCCGAACCTCTTGTTGGTAAAATATTGACGCCATTCTGCTTTCTTTCACCATCCCACTGATCGGGCAGCATGGTTTCAGCCTTCAACAAATCGGCCACGACGAGGTTATAAATGTCCTGTACCTTGGCGTTGGTCCGGTTGTTATCAATGCCCGGTTCCGTCGGCATGGGCACTTCACCCCAGGTCCTGGTCAGGTAGAAATAGGCCATGGCCCGCATAAAATAGGCATGACCACCTGTATTGCTCTTTTCTGCGTCGGTCGCTTCGGTGGCTTTTTCGTAGTTCTGGATAATGGAATTAGCCGATTTAATGGTCGCATAAAAATACTGCCACCAGTTGGTCAGCCTGCCATTGGAGGAATTCTCGCGGAAAGTATCAAAATCCGAAAAGTCGATCTTATTGCCGGCTCTTTTGGAAGTAATGTCGTCGGCGCCGTAGTAGTTTCCGGCCATTTGATTAAATGCACCATTGAACTGCAAGGCCAGCGCTGCGGAAGCCATTTTCAGGTCGCTGCCGGTTTTATAGAAAGTAGCGGGCGTAATGCTGCCTTTCGGATCTTCCGCCAGAAAGTCGTCGCTGCACGACGTCGCAACCAGCGAAACAATAACGCCTAGTGAAATAAGTATCTTTTTCATCTCAGAATGTTTTCGATCTTAAACTGATTTGTCAATTAGAAGCCGAGGCGCAGCCCTACCGTGAATGTCTTCGGTGAAGGATATGCTCCCAGGTCAATGCCGGCGTCGGCATCGCTGTTGGACTCGGTAGAGGTCGCCTCCGGATCATAACCTTTATACTTGGTCAGCGTATAAAAGTTCTGGATGCTGGCGTACACCTTCGCCGAAACTCCCTTCAATAAGCCGGATGGCAGTTGATAGGAAAGGCTCACGTTTTTCAGGCGCACGTAGCCGCCGTCCTGTAAAAACTGGGTCGACTCCACCCAAGCCTTGTTTTTGCTGCCCGGATTGGCCCATTCGGAACTCGGGTTCGAAGGCGTCCAGTAATTGGCGGCGTCGGCCAGGGTGATAAACTTAACGTCGCTGGTCGGCACGGCGGTAGCGGCATAGCTGGCATTGAAAATCTTGTTGCCATGCGACCCCTGCACAAAAACATTCAGGTCAAATCCTTTGTATTTGAAGCTGTTATTAAAACCCCATTGCAATGTAGGCGTCGCGCTGCCGGAAATCACCCGGTCCTCGAACCCGATGGAGTTGTTTCCGCTCACGTCCGTGTATTTGTAATCTCCGGGCTGGGCGCCGAGGGCACCGTCGGCCGTCTGATGCACGCCGGTCCAGGGAATGAGGTAGAAAGCACCCAGCGGCTGGCCCACTTTGGTTACCTGGATATTATTACTGATCAACCCGCCGCCGATCACATTGCGGACCACCATGCTGTCTTGCCCCATGCTGATCACCTTGTTTTTATTGACCGACAGGTTTACCGAGGTATTCCAGGTAAAGCCGTCGCCGGAAACCGGTGTGGCATCTACCAGCAACTCAAAACCTTTGTTTCTCACCTTTCCGATATTCTGCAAAAAACTCCCGCCCCCGTCATACACAGGTACGCGGCTGAACAGCAGCAGGTCCCGGGTATTTTTGTTGTAATACTCGGCGGTGATATTCAACCTGTCGCCGAAGAAGCCCATTTCCAGGCCGACGTTGGTTTGCGCGGACGTCTCCCATTTCACATTCGGGTTAGCCGGATTACCCAAAGTGTAACCCTGGAAAACAGTGCCCGATCCATAAGAGTAAATAGCGGGATTCAGCAAACCAAGCGTGCTGTAAGGTGCAATGGCCTGGTTGCCCGTCACTCCCCACCCTGCCCTGAGTTTCAGGTGCGAGAAGAGGTTCAGGTTTTGAATGAAAGGCTCGTTGTTCAGTTTCCATCCTACGCTGAATGAGGGGAAATTGCTCCATTTGTTATTGCCCTGGAATTTGGAGGAGCCGTCGCGGCGTATGGTAGCGGTTATAAGATACTTATCGTTGTAGTCATAGGCAACCCGGCCCATGTAGGATAACAGCGCCCAGTTCAGATAGGACGACGAAATAGACTGCGCGGCGTTCAGACCGAGGTTGTAATAGCCATTGGAAGTAGAAGCCAGCCCCGAACCGGATGCCGAGAACCCGCTATTGGTATTCGACGTGGACTCCATCAGCGCGGTAGCCGTTACATCGTGCTTGCCGAATGTTTTATGGAAGGTAAGTACATTGTTATTCTGGAAAGTATAGCTTTCTCCATAATTCTGGCCCGAACCAAGCGAAGACCCCACCCACTGATTGTTCAGGTAAGCGCCCTTCGAAGTACGCATATCGAGCCCTGCATTGATATTCAGCGTAAGCCAATCGGTAATATTATATTTCAATGTACCATTGAATACGCCCACGTTGGCAAAGTTCTCGCTCAGCCTTTCTTTGATGGTCATGTAAGGGTTTGACCAGATCGGCGACACGCCCAGCCGGTTGTAAACGCCCGGGCTATCGTATACCGGCTCGGTAGGCGCCCATGTGAGCGCGCCCGTAACCGGGTTTCCTTTGGAACCGATGTCGTTATTGTTCAGTGAATTAATCCTGCCTGCGTACAAATTCACGCCAAAGCTCAGCTTTTTGCTGATTTTGAAATTCAGATTGGTGCGTAATCCAAACTTTTTCTGACCGCTGTTGATGAGCAGGCCCTGCTGATCAATGTAAAATCCAGAAACGTAATATTTCGTGTTTTCGCTGCCTCCCGTGGCCGAGATCTGATGGCTTTGCGTCACCGAATTGTCGAAGATCATCCGCTGCCAGTCGGTCGATTTGCCGGCGTAGGATTCGGGATCAGGAAAGCTTCCGGGAACCACCGCATTGGCCACATTGGCATAGGTGGTGGCGTCCATGAGCTTATACAATTTCATGGGCCTGTTGAAGCTGGCAAACCCGTTGTATTCTATTTTCGGCGGACCCGACTTGCCGCTTTTGGTAGTAATGATGATTACCCCATTCGCCCCTCTCGATCCGTAAACAGCTGTGGCAGAAGCATCTTTGAGGATATCCATCGATTCGATGTCGTTCACATTCAGTTCCTGGATACCAATGCTGCTGAGCGCCACGCCGTCCACCACATACAGCGGATCGTTGCTCGCATTGATCGAGTTGGC
>CAMLNK010000169.1 GCA_946481035.1 uncultured Dyadobacter sp.
AAATGATCTTCTGCGGCACATTGTAGGCCAGCTCTACGTTTTTCAGGCGGAGGAAAGCGGTATTCTGGAACCAGAACGTGTTTTTATAACTCCCATTCACCCCCGTACCCGTACGCGAGTCGATGCGCGGCGAATTGCCGTTCGGGTTGGAAGGGCTCCATGCGTCCTCCGCGCGGGATTGCATCACACTGCTGAACTCGCCCGCTTCCACCACCACATATTGCGCCACGCGCGCCTGGCCTTGCAGGAGCACATTCAGGGTAAGGTTTTTCCAGCCGCCCCCCAGGTTTACGCCATAAGTAACCTGCGGCACGTTGCTGAACTCCGAACGGATACGGTCGGCGGCGTCGATCTTGCCGTCGCCATTGTAATCTTCATATTTCAGGTCACCCATTCCGGCGCCCGAAACGTGCGGGTAAGCATCGAGTTCCTGCTGGGTTTTGAACACGCCGATGGCGCGGTACATCAGGTCGGCATTGGGATTACCGAGGTCGGAGCCGAGCGGCATGCCGGTGGCGCGCTGGTAATCGAGCGTGTTAGGGGCTTCGTCGATGAAAATCACCTCGCTTTTGGCAAATGCAAAATTCCCACCGATGTTGTAACTGAAATTGTTGTGATTGCCCGCATACTGAATCTGCGTTTCCAGACCGCGGTTATGCACCTCGGCAATATTCTCCTTCGGAATTTGAGCGCTGCTGATACCCGTCAATGCCGGAATACTCACATTACGGCTGGCGAGGATGTTGGTGCGGTTCTCGAAAAACAGGTCGAGATCGAAAGTCAGCCTTTTGAAGAGCGTCGAATTAAGGCCCAAATTGTATTTCTTGGCCACTTCCCAGGTAATGTTCGGGTTGGCGAGCAAGGAATACTGAATGAGCGGTACGTTGTTGGCATTGTTGCCGGTCGAGAATGCGCCGTTACGCACCTGGAAATTGTCGCGAAACTGGTTGGCGTTCACGCGATCGTTGCCCAGCTCGCCATACGAAGCCCTGATTTTCAGATCATTGACAGCCTCTCCCGTGCGGAACCACGGCTCCTGCGACACGCGCCAGCCCAATGAAATACCCGGAAAAAAGCCGTAGCGATTGCCCGGAGGGAACACCGACGACCCATCGTAACGCAGCTGGATCTCAGCCAAATACCGGCCCAGGTAGTTGTAATTTACCCTCCCGAACACATTCCGGCGCGAGGTGCGGTAACTGCTTCCGCTGTTGCCGAAATCGACCGGCTGCGCACCGCCCTGGCTCAGATCAGGCAGCTGGGTAGTGATAAAGTTGTTGCGCGACGCGCTGAAAAACTCCTGCGTCTCGCGGCTTTGTTCGTAAGCAATGAAAGAAGATAATGCATGGTCGCCGAAGTTTTGGGTGTAATTCAATTTGATATTACCTGTCAGCAACGCCCGGTTCGTTTGGCTCTCGTACATCTGCGCCTGCGCGGGGCCGCCGAGCACGGTACTGTATTGCTGAGTGGTTTTGTTGTACTGGTAAACGATCCAGTTGGTTTTCATTTCTTTGGTAAATGCAAAACTCTGGTCCGCTGAAAAGAAGCCGTCCACAGAAAGGCCATCGATCGGCAACTGGTAACTAGCCCGCAAAATACCGTTCGAAACCGTGGTGGGGCTGTTGTTGGTACCGGCCAATGTCGCCATCGCGATCGGGTTTTTGCCTTGCTCTACCCCTGCGCCGAGCTTTCCGTCGGGGTAACGTGCAGGCAATGTCGGATAAGTTCTGTACAAAAACTCAAACACATTACTTGCACCGAAACCCGCAATGTAGCTGCGGTTCTCGCGCCGCGTGGCGAGCTGGATTCCGAAGCTCAGTTTATCGTTTACATTCACATTCACATTCGAACGCACGCTGTACTGGCGGTATTTGTTCACACCGTCGCGGTAGAGGCCGTCCTGGTACAATGTTCCTGCGGACACGAAATAGTTGATCTTCTCGGTACCGCCCGAAACGGACAGGTTGTGCTGGTTTTGGCGTGCAACCGGCTTCATCAGCTCCTTCACCCAGTTGGTATTCGGGTAATTGACCGGGTCCGAACCGTCGCGGAACTTCTGGATCTCGGCGTCGCTGTACCGCTGGTTCATCCCGCCCGACGGGTTGCGGTAATAATCGATCGTGTTCAGGATTCCCGCGTACGTAGGCGCGTCCACGAACCTGGGCAGGCGCGTAGGCTGCACGAAGCCCTGATTGAAGGAATAGTCGAAGCGCGGCTTGCCTGCAAGGCCTTTTTTAGTGGTAATCAAAATAACCCCGTTCGCTGCCTGAGCGCCGTAAATGGCTGCGGAAGCGTCTTTGAGCACCGAAATGCTTTCAATATCATTGGGATTGAGGCGGTCGAGCCCTCCTATCGCATTCGCGATCCCGTCGATCACGATGAGCGGGTTGCTGTTTCCGGTCGTGGCGCGTCCGCGGATCAATATATTCGAACCGTCGGAACCCGGCTCGCCCGAGCGGTTATTGGCGATCAGGCCCGGCAAACGGCCTGCAAACGAGTTGGAAACGTTCGCCTGCGGGCTGCGGGTGATTTCCGAGCCCTGCACGGTCGCTACCGAACCGGTAATATTCTTTTTAGATTGTGTGCCATACCCTACCACCACCACCTCTTCCAGCGACTTCGAATCCACTTTCAAAGTCACGTCCACCACATTCTGCGCCCCTACCGTCACTTCCTGGGACAGGTAGCCGACAAAGGAAAATATCAATACTTGCGGGCCGGCCGTCGCCACGCCCGCCTGGGATTTATCATCCGGAATATCCAGCACATAACTGCCCTGCTCGTCGGTCACCGTGCCGCGCTGCGTGCCTTTCAGCACCACGCTCACGCCGGGGAGCTTATCGCCCTTGTCGTCGATGACGGTACCGGTGAGCCGGATGTCCGCTGCATTAGCGGCGCCAAGGGTCTGTACATCGCCGGGTGCAAGCGGTTCCTGCGAAAACGACACTTTGCGGCTCCGTTTGAGGATAATCTGGCCGTCGCCGGGCTGGTATTCGATCTGCAGGGGCATTAGGAGCCGGTCGAGCACGGTCGAAAGTTTCTCATTGCTGGCGTTCAGGCTTACGCGGGTACGCACCGGGATAATGCTGCGGCTGTACGCGAAACGCACGCCGGACAGGTTTTCCAAACGGTCCAGCGCAGTACCGAGCGGGATATTTTCCGCCTGGATACTCACGTTTTTAGCGAGCAGATCCTGCGCGCTGATATCCCTCGCATAACCGCCCGCCGCAATCATTCCGATCAGGAAAAGCTGTAAAATGGATAACCGCATAATATGGTATGCCGTCTTGCTTTTTAGGAAAAAATACATAAGTTTGAAATGGTTAATATGAACAATAGGAAGCCTTGCATCACCGGCCAGTGATGTTCCATCAAGGTCTTCGTTCAGGATCAGGGGTGCTTCCATCACTCCTGATTTTCTTTTGAAGCAGGTATTATTTCGGTTGGTTGAATTTAGTCATAGAGCGGCTGTTAGGTGTCTGTTTTGATTGGGTATTGACTGGGTTCTCTGCTATTCCGAAGCGGCACATCCCTCGCCGCGGATCACGATTTCATCATTTTGCATCGCATAGCGCGCGTCCACGATCTGCATCGTCATGTCGAGTATTTCCGAAAGCCTGTTCTGGTCGAAAGTGGCTTTTACGCGGCAGTTTTCGAGGTCGGGGTTTTCCAAACGGATCTTCACATCAAATTTTTCTTCCAGCCTCTTCACTACTTCTCCCAGTTTTGCATCGGTGAATGTAAGTGAAACCGGCTGCCATAAAGGTGCCTTTTCGACCATTTCGGGCGCCTCTTCGCTGAGCAGCTCGCCGGAGGCTACTTTGAAAACCGCCTGCTGATGCGGCAGCAGCGTTACCTCCCTGCCCTGGTCGGCGGTTACGGAAACCTTGCCGGTCACGACCGACACTTCATACTCCGCCTCGCCCTTGTTGGCACGCACGTTGAAACTGGTACCGAGCACTTTCACCTGTACCGACTCGCCATGTACGAAGAATGGCCGCGACGGGTCGTGGGTTACCTCAAAAAACGCCTCGCCTTCGAGAGAAACCTCGCGGGAATCTTCATTGAAATCCTCCTTCGCATAGGTAACGCGCGTGCCGGGATTCAGCCATGCCTCACTGCCGTCGGGGAATACATGCTTGCGCACCTGGCGAGTCTTGTTGATGGTAGAATAGGTGTGCTTTCCGAGCCTGAAAACGGATTTATTCTGGGACAAAAAGTACTTGATACCCACTCCGGCAACCAGCAGGATCACCGCCGCGGCCGCATAGCGCAGGTATTGCCCAAACGCCGGGCGCCGCAATGGTACCGTCGGTGCCCCGGCTGCGGAATGCTTGCTGATTTCGTCCTGCACTTTGCCCAAATGCCGCTGCTGATCGAATGCGGCTTCCGCACCGGTTTCCTCCGATAACGACGCGTACCATTCGTCGACCTGAAATGCTTCTTCCGGCGTGCATTGCCCTTCGACATAGCGTTTCAAAAGCTCCGGCGATATATTCTTATTATTCATAAAATGCTTGTAATGACCTTTTATTCCGGTTCCCTATTAACAGGACGCACGGCACGCAGGTATCCCTAGTGTGTTTTGAAGAAATTTTATAACAAATACTATTTGAATCCTTATTACTTTTGACCGAAGTTGAAGAATGCACCCAATGAGTAAGGCTTACCGCGACAACGACGACCTCGAATTATGGCAGCTTGCGAAGGTTTCGGACGATTCGCTGGCCTTTGCGGAGCTCCACCGCAGGTATTCGCACCGGCTTTACGCGCTCGCACTCAGGAAGACGGGCCACAGTGAGGTGTCGGAAGATCTTGTCCAGGATCTTTTTGTGCATTTGTGGCTGCAACGGGTGAGCATTACCATCGAAAAAGCATTTAATCTCTACCTTTTTTCCGCGCTCAAGAACCGCATTATCTCCCATTTGCGGAAGCAGATCGTGCAGCACACCGTATCGCTGAACGACATCGACCTGGAAACGCTTTCGTCGCAATCGGCCAACCTGGTGCAGGAGTGGTTGTCGTTGAAGGAGGTGCAGGAAATATACACCCGCGAGCTCGCCAGCCTGCCCGAGAAAAGCAAGCATGTATTTGAAATGAGCCGCAGCGGCGTCCCCAACAAGGAAATAGCCCAGTTACTCGACCTCTCCGAGAAGACAGTCGAGTTCCATATCAGCAAATGTCTGCGCGTGCTGCGGGCTAAATTCGGTTATGTGGTGAATGTGCTGGTGTGGGTGCTGGCCGGTGCTATTTAGGTGTAGCGTTTTGACGGCTGACGGCCGACGACCGACCGCCGACGACCGAAAAAACATGGTCCATGGTCCATGGTCAAAACAACAACAATCGGCGGTCGGCTGTCAGCGGTCGGCGGTCAGTTCCGGCACAGATTTTGCAAGTCCAGCCGTAAACTTACCGCTCCATGCCCGAACTCGCCGATTTACGAAAAATCCTCATGCACGACCACCCTTTCGGCTTCCTGCTGGAAGTTGTGCTGCGGACGGTCATCATGTTTTTGATCATTTTAATCGCGCTGCGGGCTTCCGGCAGGCGCGGGATCAAGCAGTTATCCATTTTCGAGCTGGTACTGATCATCGGCCTGGGCTCGGCCGCGGGTGATCCGATGTTTTACGACGATGTAGGCATTCTTCCGGCATTCGTGGTTTTTCTCGTTGTCATTTCGCTCTACATTACGGTTACCAGGCTTTCGGACCGTTTCGTAAAAATTGAAAAACTGCTCGAAGGCGAGCCGCTGTATGTGATCCGTAATGGCAAACTTTCCATGGACGCATTTCGCGAGTCGGGGCTTTCGCAGGATGAATTCTTCTCTGAACTGCGGCTGCGCAACGTGGCGCACCTCGGCCAGGTGCATACCGTGCTGATCGAGACATCCGGCGAATTCAGCGTGTTGTTTTACGCCGATGACGAGGTGAAATACGGCCTTCCCATTTTCCCCGACGAGCTCCAAAACAAGCTCAACAAAGGGCGCCATGCCGACAAAAACCATGCATACGTCGCCTGCGCCAAATGCGGTGGCGTGCGTAAAGTCGACCGCACCGAGCACCTGCCTGTTTGCCCGGAATGCGACGCCCGCGAATGGGTCGAAGCGTCGAATGCAAAGCGGATAGCGTGAGCGACTAAATGCTTCATTTCGCTTCCTGTTTTTTGGGATACACTTTATCAATGGAAGCGCCGTCATCGCCCTGCTGCTTCATCCAGGATTCGAGCTGCGTCCTCAATGAAGCGATCCGTTGTGCATATTGCGGGTCGGCGGCGAGATTTTTTAGTTCAAAAGGGTCTTTCTCAGTATCGTAAAACTCGACGGCCGGCCGGTTTTCGAAGCGGTCGGTGATCTTCTTCGCGTTCGGATCGGCGGTATTGTCTATCCACGAAAACCACACCGTGTTGCGGTCTTTGCGGTTGCGGTCCATCATAAAGCGGTTGTAATACGGCTTGTCGGCCGCGAGGTTCAGGATCAGCTTGTAACGGTGGTCGCGGATGCTGCGGATCGGGTACGGATCGCCTTCGGGAATGTTGTTGTGAATACCGTAAACGTAGCTCCGCGACTCTTTGCTTTTGCCTGAAATAACAGGTAGAAAGCTGCGTCCATCCAGACCGGCAACGGGTTTCCCACCCGCAATGTCGATCAGCGTCGGGGTAATGTCTTCATATTGAACCAATGCATTGGTTTCCGTAGAAGGCTTCACTTTCCCGGGCCATTTTACGAGCATCGAGCTGCGCTGACCGGTGTCGTACAGGTTCCATTTCGCGCCGGGGAACTGTGCGCCCTGCTCGCCGAGGAAAATCAGGATGGTATTCTTATCCTGCCCGGTTTCTTTCAGCAATGCATTAATCTCCCCTACCTGGTCGTCGAGCCGCCGCACTTCGGCAAGGTATTTCACAAACTGCCTGCGGGTAACGGGCGTATCCACCCAGTTAGCGGGAAGTTTGAGTTTAGCCGCGTCAAATTCGGTGGTATCACCCACGGTCCACGGCGCGTGGGGATTAATACTCATTACAAAAAGGCAATAGGGCTTTTCGCTGGCGGTGATGTACTTCCTGACGTCGTCGAGGCGATAATCGTCCGTCGGCGCTACGCAGTTGGGCTCAAAACCTTCGACAATATCGAAAGGAAACACACTTTTAGGCTTCGTAACATGGTCTTTGCCTGTAAGCCCAACCCGGTAACCCAGGTCGGCCAGGTAATGCCCTACGCTTTTCAGATTATCATACACCGGCTTGTGGTTCTGGAACGAGCCGTGCCGCACGGGGTAAAGCCCGGTAAAAAGCGACGCGCGTGTAGGCACGCACATCGCTTCCGAGGTAAACAGATTATGAAATTTCAACCCATCCTTCGCCAAAGCATCAATATGTGTGGTTTTGAGGTTCTGCCCTCCGTAGCAGCTCAGCTGACGACTGTCGAGGTCGTCGGCCATGATGAGGATTACGTTGGGGTGTCGGGCGGCGTTTTTTTGACCATGGACCATAGACCACGGACCATGGATTGCGCATAGCAACAGCAGTACGTTGAGAATAATGCGTTTTTTGAATAGTTTGAGCATAAGTTTGGTCGTTGTTACTTTTCCTGCAATCCACGGTCCATGGTCGGCGATCTACCCGCAGCGAGTTTCCGGGGCTGTTCTTTGTAAATTTA
>CAMLNK010000170.1 GCA_946481035.1 uncultured Dyadobacter sp.
TACTGGTGAGTTACCTGGCGTATGCGGTCAATTTTTACAACCCTTTGCGGCAACTGGCGGCATTATGGACGAGTTTTCAGGTGGCTATGGCCGGCTGGGACCGTATTTCGCAAATCCTCGCACTGGAAACCGACCTGGTACCCGTACCGGAAATGAGCCGCGAAGCCAACGCCGCATTGCTGGAATTCCGCGACGTTCGGTTCGGTTACGACAGCCGTGAAATTTTGCACCAGGTCAATTTCAAACTCGAACGAGGCAAAACCTACGCATTGATCGGTCCGACAGGCGGCGGGAAAACCACCACCGCCTCCCTCATCGCGCGCCTGTACGACCCGCGCGAGGGCACCGTACTGCTCGCCGGCCGCGATATCCGCACGTATTCACCCGAAGAGCGGAGCCAAAAAATCGGTTTTATTTTGCAGGAACCATTCCTGTTCTCCGGTACCATCCGCGAGAATATTCTCTACGGGAACGACCGGTTGAAAGAATACTCCAACGACAAACTGGAACAGGTGATCCGCAGTGCCAACCTGGGCGAAATCCTCGCATTATTTGAAGACGGCCTGGAAACAAAAGTGTCCGCCACCGCCGATAGCACGAGCCTCGGCCAGAAACAGCTCATCGCATTCATGCGTGCCGTTTTGCGCAGCCCCGAACTTCTGATCCTCGACGAAGCCACCGCCAACATCGATACGGTTACCGAAAAACTCCTCGGCGACATTCTGAAACAGCTTCCCGAATCGACCACGCAAGTCATCATCGCCCACCGCCTCAACACCATCGAAAACGCCGACGAAATCTTCTTCGTCAACTCCGGCGAAGTAAACCGCGCCGGGTCGCTGGACGACGCGATGGGGATGTTGTTGAAAGGGAATAGGGCTAGCTAGGCTGTTACGGGTGTATCCCGCAACAGCCCCCACATCGTCTCCCGGCAGATCTTCTCGGCGTCGATCATGGGCAGGAAGCTTTCGTGCGAGCAAAAGGAGAAATCCATTTTGCCGGCGAAGGTGCTTACTACCAGGGTGTTCGGGTTGCGCCACGGGAACCCCACGGACGGGCTGTGAATGGCGCGGACGCGGAAATTGTTGTAGCTCACAGGAATATCCAACACGCCCATATTGGAAATGGTAATGTCGTGGCTGCCTTTGGTGGCGCGCATATGCCTGAGCAATGCATCGGTGGAGCTCTGGAAATACTCGGTAATGAACATCATTTCGGCGGCCCTGATGTTGCCGGCTTTTTCAGTAAGCGACTGTTTCATGCTCCGCGCTTCCTGCCAGAAATCAATTTGCGGACCTTTTTTGGTCAATGAAAGCTCTACAATGGGTGCAAATGCGAACAGATGGTCGCGGCCGATCGCCGGCAGGTAACGCCGTATGTCGACGGGGCTGATGACCTTGTTCCGCGACGCTTTCCCGTTTATCGCCTGGTATGCGAGCAACGAGGCTGTACACAATGCCGCCTGGACGGTCGTTTTTTCGGCCTTGCATTTCTTGACCAGCGCTTCGGTTGTTTCCTTGTCGAGGGTATGCGTGAGGAAATAGTATTCACCTTCCCGCGGCGCAGGTTTGGGGTTCAGAATGGCGAAAAGGCCCTTTGCCAGCGAAGAGAACAGCTTCCCCTTCCAATGGATCGCCCGGCTGTCGCGGATCGAAGCAGGCACCAGCGAATCGACGGATTGAAAACCTTCATAGGGTTCCATATCCATTTCAGGGTCGTCGAGCAGGAGCAGCAGCTCGCGCATGAGCGTCACGAAGCCGGAGCCGTCGCATACGCAATGCGGGCACACCAGGAGCAGGTCGGAGACGATTTGGGAACGCAGCCATACCAGCCGGGCGGGTGGCTCTTTTTCCAGGTCGAACTGCCGTTCCCATTCCGCAAGACTTACTTCCTCCCACTGAATGTCCGATGTCCGTTCGGTAATGTTGATGGGAATAGGAGAAATATCCGGATTAGTAACAAATGCAGGGACATTTGCCTCATTTTTGCAGACATTTGAACGAAGCAAAGGATGCCGGTTTTGAATTTTTTCTAACGCATTCGTGATTTGCTGTTCGGACAAATGTCCTTCAATAGTTGCAGCAAAAACGCAATTGACCGGTGCGAGCCCGTCGGCGTACATAATACGTTCTCCGACAATCATTTGTCTGTTCATTTCAATCCTGGATAGTAACGGGTTTAGTTTCCAATAAATGCTTTCTGAGCAGTTTCATCGCCGTGCCGGTGATCAATTCGGCGTCCTGGCGGGTAATATATTGTTCTTCGGAGTGAAATGCGAAATCCATGCGCCCGCCGAACGTCGATACCGATACTTTCGACGGGTTACCCATCGGAAATCTGGAAAACGGGCTGTGTACCTCGGTAACCCTGATGGGGCCGTAAGTTTCATCGAGCGGAATGCGGCCGATATTGGCGAATGCGAAATCGTGGCCCCCCTTTCCGGCTTTGGCATATCGGATGCTCCGCGGGTATAACGGTACCAGGTATTCGCTGAAAAGCAGCAGCCTGGCGACATCGGTCCGGGCGATTTGCTTGTACAAACGCTCCTTCAATGCATTGGCCTGCTCACGGAATGCCCTGTTATCCTTCGGCGTATCGAGCCTCACCATCGACGGGAACGGGAACAGATGGTCCTTTTGTAATTCGGGTAAAAACCTGCGCATATCCACGGAGGCGAACATTTTACCGCTCGTGCGCACATTGCGGGCACGCTCGAATGCGCGCATGAACACGAGGATCAGCGCGGTATTGAGCGGAATGTCGTTTTCTTTGCAAGCCGACAGCAAGGTGGTCGTTTCTGCTTCGCTCAGTTTCCAGCGGATAGTGTAGAAGCGGTCTTTTACCACTTCCTTCATGCCCGCTACCGCCCAAAGAAAAAGCTTTGTGATACCCGTGAACGTTCGGGCAGCTAACCGGTTGGTAATGCTCCGCCGGTAGTCCGGGACAAGTTTTTCGGGTGAAAAGGGCGGGTAAGGGTGCAATTCGGTGGACGGGTCGCCCAGGCATTCAAGCAGCTCGCGCGTGAGGGTTATGATGGACGTCGCGTCGCCAATGCAATGGTGGCAGACGACCAGCAGCTCCGAAACCTCCCCGGACCGGACCCAGGCAATGCGGGCGAGCGGGAGGTTGTTTTGGTTAAATGGCGTTCCCCATTCAGTTTCCGCTTCCGCAAGCCAAGTCTCTTCCGAATGCCTGTCGGTAATTCGCAGCGGAATCGGTGAAATCGAGTCGGGCGTTACATACCAGGGAATGCCATCCGCATCGGTTTCGATGGTCACGTTCAGGAAAGGGTGTTTCTGCTGGATTTTTTTTAATGCGTTTTTCAAAGCAGCCTCTTCAACTTCCCCCGCTATTTTAACCGGAAATACCACATTTACAGGTGTATCAGCACCTGCGTACATGGACGCTTCCAGAAAACCCATCCTTCTTTTCATAACCGAACGGGATCTGGGATGGCTACGGTTTCAAATAGGATTTCCATCGCTTTTTCCCCGATTTGGATGGCGGTGGTCCGGGGCATAAATTCCTGGTTCGAAACAAATGAAAAATCCATCTGACCATTGAAAGTGGTGGTTATGATGGTATTAGGGTTGGCAAAAGGGCCTATTACTGTGGGGCTGTAAATAGTTTCGACACTGAAATTCCGGTATTCGGCCGGAATGTCGAGTTTGCCCATGTTGGAAAACATAAAATCGTTGCCCACTTTGGCATAGGTTAAAAAGCGTCGGAGCTTGTGGACAGCGCTGTGCGATGCCTCCATGATCATGGTAAATTCATAGGGGTTCAGCTTCGCCATTTGTTTGGAAACGTGGCTTTGCAGCGTTTGGGCCCTTTTCCAAAAGTCGGTTCCGATGGATTGTGCGAGACTGATGTTCAGAGCCAGCCCGTACGAAAACAGCATATCGCGCTTCACCTCGGGCATGTAACGGCGAATATCAACCGGACAGGTAGCCTTACCATGCGATCCGGGTCCGTTAACCGCCTTGAAAGCCTCCATGAAAGCAAGCCCGAGGGCCGTATTGACCGTCACACCTTCTTTTTTACAATGGGCAAACAGGGCTTTCGACTGTTCCGTACCAAGTTTCCAGTTGATCAGATAATCGCCGGACCGCCGGCCGCCGGATCGCCGGTCGCCGGACCGCCGGATTCCTGTACGTGGGCTGGATTTTCTTTTGGTTGATATAAACAAAGAACCCAACGACAACCCGGCATTCACCAGCGCAGCGGAAAACTTTGCTTTGAAGCGTTTTCGCCTGTTATCCAGTATTTCGGCAGGTATCAGATCGCGAATGCTTTGAAAAGCCGGTGCCTTGCCAGTTTCGGCTTGCGGATCGTCGAGCAATGCCAGCAGATCGGTAAGCAACGCCACACCCGATCCGCCGTCGCACATGCAATGGTGGAATGCCATAATGAGGTCCGAAACTTCGGCCGAGCGTATCCAGGTAATGCGCAGCAACGGGCCATTTTGAATGTCGAACGAAGTACCAAGCTCGTGTACAGTTTCCCGGTTCCAGTCGTCGTCACCCGTCCGTTCCACAACCCTGAGCGGGATAGGCTGCGGCGACGGCGGCGTATGGAAATAGGGCCGTCCAAGGGCATCGGTAGCAATAGCGGTGCGGAGCATGGCGTACTTTTCCTGTAAGCGGCGGAGCGCGATGATCAGGCTCTGGTGGTCGATCACGCCATTGATTTTCAATGCATAAACGCCGTGAAACGGCTCGGTACCGTCGCCCAAAAGCACTCTTTCCAGGAAAAGCAGGTTTCGTTTCATCGGTCAGGCGTTTTCGGTGACACGGTTGGCGATGGCGAAATCTTCGAGCAATGCAACCGCTTTGGCATTGCCGCCCGCTGCATTGAACGTATCGCGGATATGCCGCGCTGCATTGCGGTATTGCGGGTTTTCGAGCAGCTCCCGCATGGCGTTTTTTACATCGGCGACGCGCATTCGTTTGTACCTCACCTTAATCCCGCAGCCGGCATTCTCGATCAATGCGGCAGTGTGGAAATGGTCGTAGGCAATAGGGGTAATGAGCATCGGCAGGCCGTTCATGAACGTGTCGTTCACGGTATTGAAACCTCCGTGGCAGATCACCGCATCCATTTTGGGAATAATATCGGCCTGGGGCACAAAGCCCTGAACAATAAAATTTTCCGGCCATTCATCGATTACCGACGGGTCGGTAGCGGCTACAATGGTAATCGGCTCGTTACCAAATGCTTCGATAAGTTTCAGGAAAAATTCTTTGCGGATATCGACCAGCAATGTGCCCAGCGACACAAATACCTTGGGAGTAGTGGCTTGTTCAAGTCGATCCCAGTCGAACGGGGTGTCATTGGGCCTACCTTTCACCGGCCCCACGAACTTCATATGCGTATCCGGCTCCGGAAATCCGGCAAATTCTTTGGAGGTGAAAATGATGTTCATCTGGTGCGAATGGATTACAAAGTCGTCGGTATAAATGCCGAGCTCGCGTTGCAGCCCTTTGATAAGGTTCTGCTGCCATTCGAAAATTTTGGGCGCGGAATTGGCCGTATCGCCCATCACATCGGGCGGCACGGGCGTGGTGGTCACGCACGGGATGCCTTTGAGATGCGCCACCAATGCACCTGCGAAGGTAATGCAATCATTCACGATCACATCCGGCTGAAAATCGTCGGCCACGCGCGCTACGCCCGGGACCATGATCCGCGCAAAGGGAATATAGGTTTCTTCCAATGCGAGTTTCATCACCTCGGGGCCGGATAGGGAAGGGCCGTCGTCCTGACGTTTCAGAATGCGCGCGATCTCTTCCTGGTGCGGTGCGAGTGCCGCTTCCGGAAGAATGTAGCGGCCGCCGTCGGGAAGGTGCTTGTCGGCAAGGGGGATCAGGCCCGTCCATGCCACTTCATGACCGTGGGCGATGAGGCTCGCGCCGACGCTGAGCGTAGGGCTGATATGGCCGAAAAATGGGGGTACTACAAATAGAAATCTAGCCATTCTGGAAAGCTTTAACGGGTATCTGACTGAGCCACTGCGCCGCGGTCTGGGTGCCGCCGGCCTGCCGGAAAGAGTCCTGGATACGATGCGCCGCGAGCCGGTAACCCGGATCATTTAATATATCGTTGACCGCGGTTCTGAGGTGTGATGCCTTAAACCGGTTGAAATTGAGCCTTAACCCGCACCCGTTCGCTACCACGCGCCCGGCTACGTGCGATTGGTCATACGCGATGGGGATCACCACCAGCGGCAACCCGTTGGATAATGCTTCCGAAACGGTATTGTGGCCCGCGTGGCACACTACACCGTCGAGGTGTGGGAGTAGTTCGAGCTGTGGCACACGCTGTTGTACCAAAAAATTGGAAGGCCACGACTCGAACAGCGTTTCGTCCGAGACCACTACTACAAATAGCTCCTCGCCGCCGAATGCCTCAATCACTTTGGAAAAGAAATCCTTTTTGAACTGATGATCGAAGGTGGTACCGATGGAAACCAGGATTTTGGGAACGGTTTGCACCTTCAATTTTTCCCAATCAAAAGGAATGTCGGCAGTGCGGTTGCTGATCACCGGGCCGGGAAAACGGTAGTGATCGGGCAGCTCCATTTCTCCGAAAAATTCGCGGGAAGTGAAAACGAGCGTGAGCAATTCCGACGTCGCCAGAGACTTTTCTCCTTCGATACCAAGCTCCTGTTGCAGGCCGATGATCTGCTTCACCTCCCATTCATGGATTTTGGGCAAATCTTCCATCATCTTCACGGCCGCGGGGGCTGTTACCGACGTCGCGTAAGGGATATCGAGCAAATGCGCAGCCATACCGCCCGCAAAAACCTGATGGTCGTTGATCACCACGTCGGGCTGCCAGCTTTGCAGAAGCTGCATGATGCCGTCGAACATGTAGCGGTTCAGCGGCACGAGCACTTCCTCGTACAGGAACTTGATGCTCTCGATGCCGTACACGTTCTTTTGGGTGATCATATCCAGGTGTTCGGCGTTGGCCTGTTTCTCGGAATCGTCCTGGTGGTAACGGATTACAAGCAACTGACCGTCTGCCGGTAGTTTCGCCTGCAACTGCTCGTCGAGACTGATCCACGCCACCTCATGGCCGAGCGCCAAAAGCTCCGCGCCAACGCTGAGCGTCGGGTTAATGTGGCCTGTTAGCGGCGGGACGATGAAGGCGTATTTGGGCATCTTGCGGTATTGGTATCGGTCGTCTGGGTGGTCTGGTGCCGGAGCGTTATTGCTTTTTTGTACCGTCCCCGGACTGAAGTCCGGGGTTATGGATTGCGTCTTGCATATCTACTATCGTAATCTGTTTCCGTCGGCTTCAGCCGACGGGGGCATTGGTGTCGTTGTCGCTATTGCTATCTGGTACCGTCCCCGGGGTTATGGATTGCGTCTTGCATATCTATTATCGTAATCTGTTTCCGTCGGCTTCAGCCGACGGGGGCATTGGTGTCGTTGTCGCTATTGCTGTCTGGTACCGTCCCCGGACTGAAGTCCGGGGTTATGGATTGCGTCTTGCCTATCCATTATCGTATCTATTTCCGTTGGCTTCAGCCGACGGGGCGCCGGGACCGATGCCGGGGCGTTATTGCTTTTTGTGTACCGTCCCCGGACTGAAGTCCGGGGTTATGGATTGCGTCTTGCATATCTACT
>CAMLNK010000171.1 GCA_946481035.1 uncultured Dyadobacter sp.
GCTGCCGGTTACGGCTAAGTCGGGCGTGATTACCAAAGGTGCCGCAAATCATTTGCTGACAAAGATCTACCTCGCCAATCTGGAATATGACAAGGCCATCGAGGCCGCCAATAAGGTCATTAATGGTCCGTATGCATTGATGACCCAACGCTTCGGGGTCGACGCTTCGAAAAACTACCGGAACCTGATCTGGGACTTGCACCGCGCCAAGAATTTCAGCATAGCGCAAAATACCGAGACGATCCTGGCGGCCATCGACCGCTACGAAGCACCGCCGGCGGCGCGCTCCGCAGGCTTATACACCATGCGGCTTTACAATTGCCAGTGGTTCCAGCCACAGGTGCTCGACAGCCAGGGCAAGCCGGGCATGGTCGCGAGCGGACCTATGTATGATTCGTTGGGCAGGGGCAATGCCAATATCCGGCTGACGGGCTATTATCAATACGATATTTGGGCGCACAAAGGCAGTACCTGGCGCAATACGCCCGATTTGCGGCGGGCGGATATCAACTGGGTGGATATTCATGAACTGAAATACAACAACCCCGTGTCCGTCGATTTTGGAAAACCCATCAACACCAAATTCCTCGCCGCGCAGGTGGATACGTTCAAGCACGTGTACGCGATGCCGCATTACATTATGTACAACCCGCAGGACGATCCCAAAGCGCAGCCGATGGGCGGCAATGGCGATTGGTATATTTTCCGGCTCGCCGAAACCTACCTGCTTCGCGCCGAGGCCTACCTCTGGAAAAACCAGCCCGCATTAGCGGCCGAGGATATCAACCAGGTTCGCCGGCGCGCGCAGGCATTACCCATTACAGCAGGCGAGGTAAATATCGACTTCCTCCTGCACGAGCGTGCGCGGGAGCTTTTTGCCGAAGAACCGCGGCACTCGGAGCTGGTCCGCATTTCCTACATCATGGCCAAAGCCGGACTGAATGGTTATAGCCTCACCAATTTCAGCGAAAAGAACTACTATTTCGACCGGGTGATGCGGTATAACAACACCTATGAAAAGAAGATCCAGCTCCTGGGCAACACGGCCAATATGGCACCATTCCACGCGCTGTGGCCCATTCCGTCGCTCGTGATTACGGCGAATACGAAAGGCGTTATCAATCAGAATGTCGGGTATGACGGGGCGAACCGGAATGTGCCGCCGCTGACGAAAATCGAATAGAAGATGGAATGGTATTGAAATACAAAACGGCCACCGCAGAACCGCGATGGCCGTTTTGCTGAAACAACAAGGATTGTATCAGAACAAGACCGGCTTTTTCGAAATGTAGACCGTTCCGCTCCGGTTGACCTGATCGCAATATTCGAAGTCGGCACCATCACCGCAAAGAGGCGCTGAGCCGGTCACATACAGCCGCGATTTTTCATCAAAATAGACACTCTCCAACTGATGCCGCGCGGGTAGCGTGATTTTCCGGCCGCTTTCCGATTTGACCCCGATCGTTTCTAAATAGCCGTCTGTCGTCTGGATCAGGTCGATCTGGAACCGGATGCCGTTGCCGGAATAGGCGTAGTTGATCGGCACTTTCCAGGTATCAGTGTCCCACCAGACCGTCGACCGCTCCCAGCTCAGCCCGCGGTCCATACTGAACCAGGTAGGCTGAATGCCGAAATAATTGTCGAAAACACTGCCGCCATTTCTTCTTCCCTCCATGACGTACAGCGTATCCTGTCTTTGCGAAAATGCAAACAGGCCCACACGCGCATTGTAATCCCCTTTTTTCCAGGTTTTACCCTTGTCGGTTGTCCGAAATACTTCAAAGCCGGTTGTAATGGTGAGGGTATCGTCGATATTGCCGTGCACAGCCTTGATTTCACGGTTGTCCGGCGACCTGAGTATGTACCAGTCGGGGTGTTCGAGCATGATCTCTGGTGTTGGCGCGTCCTTTTCATTGCGACAGCCCAGGAATGCCAGCAGGGAGAGCAGGATTATAAATGTTTTTTTCATGGATAACAGCTATACGTAAGTTTTGTATCGGTTACAATTTAAATACTATACCGTTATCGTGCATGGATGCGTTGTAAATTATTTGTTAAATTTTTGTCATTCTCCGGCCAACCGCTGCAAATCCGATTGTGCCAGCCGGTAGTTCAACTGCGCCGCGAGCAAATCGGCCTCGGCTTTGGCCAGCAGCGAGCGTGTGTTGAGGATATCCGCTTCGAGGTTCAGGCCGGATGCCTGCTTGTCGGTTTGCACTTTGAGCTCTTCGGTGCGGTATTTCACGGCTTTTTCGGCCACGGCGATTAATGCGGTTGCTTGTGCCAGCTTCCGGTGTGTCTTAGAAACATCGTTTTTGACCTGATTTTGCGTATTGATGAGATTCTCGCGCGCCTGCTGGCTCAGGAAATGCCGCTGGCGGATCACCTGCCTGTTAGCGACCAGGTCCTGGATGTTCCATTTGAACTGCGCGCCTACGAACGGGTTGTTGTTCGGGAAGAGCAGGTTACCGGTCTGGTAGGAGTAACCGGCCACGAGGCCAATGTCGGGCAGGTTGCTTTGCTCGGCGGCACGGATGGCTTTTTGGGTTTTGATCTCCGTCAGGCTGGCGATTTTGATATCGTTGTTGGCCGCGGCAGCATTTGTTATGTAGCTGTCCAGAGAGCCTGTAGCAGGGCTTGCATTAGCCACGGGCGCTAATGTCACGCTGTCGGCATTAATACCCGTTAGCTGTTTCAAATCGGCCATGTAATCTTCGGTTTGAATGCGGAGTTTCAACAGGTTCTGCTCTTCGTCGGCGATATTCGCTTGCAGTCCGGCTTTATTTACATCAATGGTTTTGCCCGAAAGCAATGCACTTTCCACGTCGTAGAGCCGCATTTGCGCGAGTTTGATCTTCGCATTCGCCTCTTCCTGCTGCTTTTGGGTGATCAGCAAACCATAATACAACTTTTCGATCGCCTGCCTGATTTGCAGCGACGCCCTCGATTGCTCGTGCCGTGCGAGTTCCACATCCGTTTTAGCCACTTCGATGCCGGTTTTGATCTTTCCAAGCTGGGTAATGGGCTGGTAAAGCGTTACGCCTGCATTGAAATTGTGGTGTTTACCCAAAGGAAAAGTTTTCTCTTCATTGGGTAATGCAATGGTGGTCCCGCCGAGCGGCAATGCACCGAAAGAACCCTGCTGGATCACCAGCTGGCCGAGATTGGCATTGTACTGGTACGACGAGCTCACCGAAGCTACCGGGTATCGCTTGATCGCGTCTTCGGCTACTTTGGCTTCCTTTTCGGCTACCTGTAACTTGCGCACATTCAGCAAATGGTTGTTCTGCAATGCCAGCTCTGTGGCTTGTTCGAGCGTGAGTGGCTGCGCCTGCTGCGCGTAGGAGGGCGCACCTGCGAGAGCAGCCGCGCAAAGTGTGAGTATCGGGAATATCAGCTTAGTTTTCATGGTGTTCAGCAACAGGTGTTACCATCAGGTCTTTTTTATCATGCGGCTTGATCATCGCGATGTAGAGCACCGGCACGGTGAGCAGCGCCATTACCATCGACCAGATCACGCCGACGGCGATCACGCTCGCGAGCGGACTCCACATCGGCGAACCGGAGAGAATCATCGGCAGCACGCCGATCGCGGCGGCCATCGCGGTGAGGAATATCGGGCGCAGGCGGCGCTTACCGGATTCGATGGCGGCTGTGCGGATGTCCATGCCGTGGCCGAGCAGCTCGTTGGTATGGTCCACCAGGATGATCGCGTTCCGCACCACGATGCCCGAAAGGCTGATAAGCCCGACAAATGCGGTGAAACCGAAGTTGTTATGCGTGATATAAAGGCCGATTAACGCGCCGAACAGGCTGAGCGGGATCGTGAGCATTACCAGCACGGCTTCTTTGAGGCTGCGGAACTGGAAGAGCAGGATGAAGAAGATCAGTACGAGGCTGATCGCGAGCACCACCATCATCTGGCTGAACGTCTCGTTCTTGTTGAACTGCTCGCCGCCATATTCGATGCGGTAGCCGGCGGGCAGCGGAATGCCGGCGATTTTGTCTTTCACCTCCTTCACCAGGTCGGCTGGGAGCACGTCGCCTTCGGTTTCGCTCAGGATGGTGAGCGTCCGCACGCCGTTGCGGTGCATGATTTTGCCGGTCTGCCATTGCGGTTTCAGGTCGGCGATCTGGCGGAGCGGCACGTTGGCGTCGGTTACCGGTGAAGCGAGGTAAATGTTTTCCAGGTTGTCGGACGACTGGCGGTTGCGGGCGTCGAGGCGGAAAACGATATCGAGCGGGTTATTACCTTCGTACATCGTCGACACCGGAGCGCCGTTGAAGCCCGTATACACCATTTGCGAAATGCTGCCGGTGGTGAAACCGAGCTTGTTGGCCTCGTCTTTGAGCTGAATGCTGATGCCGTAATAATCCTCACGGAAATCGGGACGGACCATCGCGCTGCCTTTCGCATTTTTGAGAATGTCCTGCACCTGCACACCGATCGCTTTGAGACGGGAAACATCGTCGCCCACTATGCGCACCTCCACAGGCGACTTGTAGGGCGAGCCCTGCTGCATGAGTTTTACCTGCGGCGAACCTTCGGGAATCAGCGTGGCTACTTTTCCTTCGAGCTCGTGCGCGAATTCCTCGGCGGTCTTTTCGTCGGTGGTGTTGATGAGGATCTGGGCGTAGTTGGTAACCGGCACTTCGGGGGAGAAATTATAGTAAAATCTCGGTGCGCTCGTGCCCGTGAATGTCGCATAGGAGGTCACGCGCGGGTCGCCTTTCACGAGTTTTTCCGCTTTCAGGATCGCTTCACCGGTTTTATCGAGCTTCGTGCCGGTGGGCATCCACAGTTCGACGACAAACTGGTTGCGCTCCGCCGCCGGGAAGAATTTCTGCTTAATTCCCTGATATACAAATAATGACAGCACTACGGTTGCCAGACTGACACCGATCGTAATCGCCGAATGCCTGACGCACCATTCGAGCGCGGCATTGTAGCCGTTTTGCATGCGGTCGAGCAGGGTAATGCGTTTCTTTTTGTCTGTTTCTTCGGCGCTGTGGTCGTGGAGGCCTTTTTTGATGAAGGTATAGCAAAGCAACGGGGTCAGGATCATTGCCACAATGAACGACGCGGCCAGTGCAATCGCCACCGTTACCGGCAATGCGTGGATGAACTCGCCTACGGAGCCGGTGAGGATCACCATCGGCATGAATGAGGCGATAATGGTTACGGTGGCTGCCAAAACCGGGATTACCAGGTCGGTAGCGCTGCGCCACGCGGCTGTCCAGCGGTCGATGCCCTCGTCGAGGAGTTCTACATAGTTATCCGCGATCACGATGGCGTCGTCCACCACCATACCGAGCACGACGATCAATGCTGCGAGCGATACCTGGTGCAGTTCTATCCCAAATGCATTCAGCAATGCGAATGTGACCGCTATCGTCATCGGAATGGCCATTGCGGCTACGGCGGCAATGCGGATCGGCAGGAGCAGGATCACCACGATCACAACCGAGAATATGGCCAGGAAAAATTCACGGATGAAGTGCGTAATGTTTTCGTCTACCAGTTTCGGTTGGTTAACGATCGTCGTCAGCTTCACGTCCGCGGGCAGTAGCTTTTCCACTTCGGCGAGCTTGGCATTCACTTCCTCGCCAAACTTCACAATATTGTTCCCTTCCTGCATCTGGATTGCGAGCATCATCGCATTGTTGCCATTCACGGTCGTTTTGCTGGTGGGGTCCGCATATTCGCGATTCACTTGCGCAATGTCGCCGAGCCGGATCAGCTCCCCGGTTTTCGACGCACCCACAATCTGGTTCGCGATTTCATTTTCGGTATTGTAATATCCCGACGTGTACAGTGGCGTCTGGCTCGTTGCGGTTTTGATATCTCCTGTCGGTCCAATCACATTCTGCGATTGCAAAACCTGCACTACCGAAGACAGCTTGACATTATATTGAGACAATTTCTCGGAGCTCGAAGTGACCGTAATCTGCTCTTTTTGCTCGCCAATGCGTTTGATTTTGGAAACCGATTTGACGGTACGCAGCACGTCTTCCAGTTTCTGGGTGTAGTCTTTCAGTTGGGCATAAGTGGCCTTGTTGCTTTCAATGCCGATCACCAGTGCCTCGGTATCGCCGAAATCGGAGTTCACGATCGGGCCGCGGACGCCTTTGGGAAAATCCACCTGGCGGGCCACCAGCAACTGGTGCCGCAGCTTGCTCCAAAACACATCCGGGTTCTTCACATTCTCGCCCAGTTCCACATTCACCACCACCATGCCGTCCTGCGATGTGGAGTAGGTTTTGTCCTTGCGGATTTCTTCAAACTGGAAAAGGTATTGTTCCAGCTTCTTGGTAACCTGGTCCTCCACCTGTGCGGAGTTGGCGCCGGGGAAATAGGCGAGGACGAGGCCCTGCCGGACGGTGATCTTCGGGTCCTCGCGCCGGGGCATGTTCAGCAGCGAATAAACGCCCACCGCAAACACCAGCAGCAATACCGATAGGGTCACCTGCGGATATTTCAGGGATGATTTGACAAAGTTCATAACGCAGCTTATTGGGTGATGGAAATGGCGGTGCCGTCGGTGAGCTTATGTTGTCCGCCGGTTACCACGCGGTCGCTTTCGTTGATCCCGGAGGTGATCTCGATCTGGTTGTCGGTGAGCTGGCCGAGGCTGACCTTCCTTTTCAATGCTATTTTACGGTCGGGGTCGGCTACGAACACGTAACTCTGGTTATCGAGGTCGCGCAGCACGGCTTCGGTAGGGAGTACCAGTGCTTTTTTGGATTGGTTGGATGCCAGTGTTACTTCGGCGATCATGCCGGGGCGGATGAGCAGTTTGGGATTATTGAGCGCTATTTTAATGGTAAATGCCCGCGAGGCTGCATCCGCCGCGGAGCCTACCTCGATCACCTTTCCGGTAAATGTCTCACTCAACGACGAAACCAGCACTTTCGCTTCCTGGCCGAGTTTGATATTGTGTAGTTCACTTTCGGGGATATACGCATTCACTTTGACCGTCCGGATATCCGACACCACGAACAGCGGCGTGCCTACGCCCACGATCTCGCCGACCTCGGCCATTTTTTTCAGCATTACCCCGCCGATGGGGGCAAAAAGCTTTGTATCCGACAAGTTTTTGGCATGCAGTTTCTCCTGTGCACGCGCCTGTTGGAGCCCGAAACCGACTTTGGCAAAATCGCTTTCGCTCAGGCTGCGGCGGTCGTGCATGACTTTCAGACGGTCGTATTCGTCCTGAACCTGGGCCACCTGCACGTCGGCGATTTCCTTGGCAATGCTGTAATTGCCGGGGTCGAGGCTCGATAGCAGCTGGCCTTGCTTTACAAGCTGTCCTTCGCTGGCGGCGATGTAATTGATTTTGCCGCCTACCATAAAACCAAGGCGTACCGTTTTGTTGCCTTCGATGTTGCCGCTGACGGAGATCTGGTTGTTGGCAGAAATGTTTTGTGCCTGCCGGGTAATGACCGGGAGCGGCTTTTCAACGGATTTGGCCTGGTCGGCGGCTTTGTTACAGCCAGCGAGCGTAGCCATCGTGAGAATGAGGTAGATAGGATTGCTTTTCATAGCGTGGACGACCGTTAGGTTTAATATCCTGGGGCGAAATTGGCCCCGATTGAT
>CAMLNK010000172.1 GCA_946481035.1 uncultured Dyadobacter sp.
CTGGCCGTGCTGGTGGCTTCTTCTTGTAAGGAAAACCTCACGGAAATCAATGAAAACCCGAACGGCGTTGACCCTAACACCGCCAATCCGAACCTGCTGATGCCGACCGTCATGACGGGCGTGGGTACCCAATACCTGAAACTGGGCTACGGCCGCATCGCGGGTGTGGTGCAGCACACGCAGGAAGATGCCTGGAAAGATGGTTTCAATGATTATAACTGGACCGAGGAAGACGACGAATGGAAAGCATGGTACGGCTTCCTCCGTAACAACGACCTGCTCTACAAGCGCTCCGTAGAACTCGGTTACACTTTCCACCAGGGCGTGGCGCTGACTATGAAGGCATTCATTTTCGGTACCATCGCCGACTTGTGGGGCGATGCGCCTTATACCAATGCATTGAAAGGCGATGCGGGTGAAATGCTGCCTGCATTCGACAGCCAGGAGGTAATCTACAAAGGCATTATCGAAGATTTGAAGCAAGCTTCTTCATTGTTCGCTACCGCCGATGTTTCTACCTACGCGCCGGGTTATGATGTGTATTACAATGGCGATAAACTGAAATGGCAGAAGTTTGCCAATTCGCTGCTGCTGCGCTATTATATGAGGGTGTCTTCCAAACTGCCTGATATTGCAAAGGCGGGCATCGAGCAGATCTATACTTCGGGTATTTACCTGAAAGAAGCATCCGACGATGCGGTGATGGACTACATCGGGGCGGCTTCCGGCGATTCGTGGCCTACCGCTACTGCATTCGATGTAAGCCAGTCGAACTGGCGCAGAAGAAGACCTGCCGCTACCTTGCTGAACACCATGGCAGCCAGCAACGACCCGCGTATGAAAGTATGGTTCCAGCCTGTACACGTGCGCTGGGTATCGGACGCGACCCTGAAAACCGGTATGGACGAGTTTATCCGCAAGGATGGCGTGATCCAGAATGGTGTGAAGTCCCTCACCGAGCAGGAGCTCCGTGCGGAAATCACGGCTGGTCATAAGTTTACCCGCCATTTCAACCCGACGCTCTACAAACCGACCCGCGCCGACCTGTTCAACGGGCCGCTGAATACCAATGAATACGTAGGTATCCCGGCCGGTATGATCGACCCGACCTACTACAACGAGAACCCGACGACCGGTCAGCAGGTACAAAACCAGCATGCATCACAGCTGAGCTATGCTTACCAGGGATCGAAAGGTGGTTTGCTGAAAGCACGTATGGCATCTGCGGCGGAGACGGCGTTCATCCTTGCCGAAGCGGCGCAAAAAGGATGGGCTGCGGGCGGTGCCGAAGCGCATTATAACAACGGTATCAAGCAATCGCTGCAAACATGGGGCGTGGGCGATCAGTATGATACTTACGTGAAAGCAGTAGCTTACAAGGGTACATTGGCGCAAATCCTGGAACAGAAATGGATCGCAAGCTGGACCGCGTCGACCGAAGCATGGTTCGACTACCGCCGCACTGCGTTGCCTGCCCTGGTACCGGGCCTGGCGCCTGCGTCGCGTGCATTGCCGCTGCGTTTTATTTACAGCAACAACGAGCTGAACAACAACGGCGACAACACCCGCAGCGCAATCGACAAGCTCGAAGAGACCAATTTTTCCGGCCCGCGCAAGAAAAACAGCCAGTGGTCGAAGCCGTGGTTGGTGCAGGGCACCGGTAAGCCCTGGTAGAATGAATTTTCGGGTTCAGGTTGAAACTTTTTCATCCCATGTTTCCCGATGTTCGCCCCATGGTAAGGGTTTTTTGCCCCATACTATCGAATTAATTATGCTGAATTCACGGAGTTTGGCGTAATTGCCGGTGACAATGAATAATCCAGCACCCGTTTTTGAAAGCGGCCCTTTTCGGAGGGTCGCTTTCTTTTTTGTGAATTTTTTAATCGTAATATTGCGATTGGATAATTTTTTATTATGTTCGCATTATGGGAGTTACAAAAGCCGAAATATTCACGGGTCAGCAGAACCGCATCGCAGATTTGGCAAAAGCGTTTGCGCATCCCGCACGGGTTGCAATTTTGCAGCTGCTGATTGCCCGGAAGGCATGCGTCTGTGGTGACCTGGTCGGTGAACTCGAACTGGCGCAGGCGACGGTTTCGCAGCACCTGAAGGAATTGAAACGGATTGGTATCATCCAGGGAGAAATTAACCCGCCGCGTGTTTGCTACTGTATCAATCCGGTGGTTTGGGAAGAAGCCCGGCAAGCTTTCGGTTCGTTACTGGAATCGTTTCAAGCAGCGACCTGCTGTAACTAGCGGGTATTTTTTTGAGTAAATTAATCGTAATATTACATTATAACAATGAAAACTATGGCCAACCAATCGAATCCCATGACCTGGCAGGCGTTTAAAAGTACGCTGGAAGAAAATTCTGACCTGCATCTGCAATTTGAATACGAGGCAGGTAAATTTGTAGACCGGTCGTTTCACATTACAGAAATCAAGCAGGCGCCCATTGTCTCGGTGGATTGTGGCGGTTTAATGAATAGCTGGACGGAAGTGATCGTGCAGCTGTGGGAGCCGCCGGTAAAAGAAGCTGAGCGCCCGATGCTCGTAAGCAAAGCACTTAAAATTGTAAACCTGGTCGAAAAATCGCTACCGCTTAACCCAAATGCCGTGGTAAAAATCGAGTTTGGCAACTCAAAATTCGACACGCGCCAAATGTATCCCGGCGAATTTGTGGCCGAAGGCGATAGCTTTACAATTTACTTGGTTCCGGACTTTACACAATGTAAAGCACAAACGCGCGGGCAGGCATGCGGAACAACTTCGGCCGCTACATCATGTTGCGGTCCGGTACCTGACAAAGAAGAACGGGAACTTGTCACGGTCGAAGGCGCTGTATGTACCCCGGGATCTGGTTGTTGTTGATTGTTAATTAATTATGAATATGAAGCGAATTCTGGTATTATGCACGGGCAATTCCGCCCGCAGCCAATTGGCGCAAGGGTATTTGCAGTATTTTGCGGGCGACCGTGCCGAGGTGTACAGCGCCGGTGTAGACCCGAAAGGCGTAAATCCCGTCGCGATTCAGGTAATGGCCGAAGATGGCCTTGATATCTCACATCATACCTCAAATCATGCAGACGAGTATACCGGCATTGCTTTCGACTATGTGATCACCGTTTGCGACAATGCCCGTGAGCAATGCCCTTATTTTCCGTCTGCCGGTGAACTGATTCACCATAGCTTTTCCGATCCAGGCCATACGCCAGGTGAAGACTTGGTAACGTCCTTCCGTAGGGTGCGGGATGAAATCAAAGCGTACAGCCGCGAATTTGTTAATCAAAAACTACCTGTTTAATGGCTTTCATCATTCGTTCCCTTACTGCATCAGATTGGCCACAGGTGAAACAAATTTACCAGTTAGGCATTGATACCGGTGACGCGACATACGAGACGCAAGCTCCGGAAATCGATGCGCTGGCAGTAAAGTTTCTTGCCGAGCCCCGACTTGTGGCGGAAGAAAACGGCCGTGTAGTCGGGTGGGCATTGCTGTCAGCCGTTTCAAGCCGGTGCGTGTATGGCGGTGTTGCTGAAACCAGCATTTACATTCATCCCGAATTTCATGGGCGCGGTGTCGGTCGCGCCCTCTTGTCAGACTTGGTGCCGCTCAGCGAAAAACTTGGTTTTTGGACATTACAAGCGCAAATATTCCCTGAAAACAAAGCGAGCATTGCGCTGCACGAACGATGTGGGTTCCGAAAGGTAGGCTACCGTGAAAAGCTGGGGAAATGTAATGGAATCTGGCGGGATGTTGTCCTCCTGGAACGGCGCAGCTCGGTTACAGGAAATGATTAACTTCAAAAATTGCCGGTCATAAATCCGTTACATGTTCCCCATTGCCTTTCACCCCGTTTTCAAATACCCCGTTCCGGAAGGCCATCGTTTTCCGATGGACAAATATGAATTGCTTCCCTTGCAGCTCCTGCGCGAAGGCATCGCCGAAGAAACCGATTTTTTCAGTCCCGAACCCATCGATATGCCGCCTGTGTATGCCGCACACGACCGTGCATATGCGGACCGCTTTGTGGCAGGCATGCTCACCCGCCAGGAAATGCGCCGCATTGGTTTCGAACAGACGCCCCTGCTCGTCGAGCGGGAACTCCGCATTGCCCGCGGAACCGTGGACGGCGCGCTCAAAGCATTCCAAACCGGAATTGCATTTAATATTGCAGGCGGTACGCACCACGCCTCCCGCGACGCGGGCGAAGGTTTTTGCATGATCAACGACCAGGCGGTTGCCGCGCAATACCTCGTAGATCAGAAAAAAGCCCGGCAAGTGCTGATCATCGACCTCGACGTGCACCAGGGCAACGGTACCGCAGATATTTTTGCCAGTGAACCCCGCGTATTCACCTTCTCGATGCACGCGAAAAACAACTACCCCTTCCGCAAAAAGAAGAGCGACCTCGACGTTGAACTGCCCGATCGCGCCGATGACAGCACCTACCTAACCCTCCTCAGCAACACGTTACCGGGCCTCATCGAACGCGTCAAGCCCGACTTCATCTTTTACCAGGCGGGCGTCGATATCCTCGCCACCGACAAGCTCGGCAGGCTTTCCTGTACCATCGGCGGTTGCCGCCAGCGCGACGAAATAGTCCTCCAAACCGCGCACAAGCACGGTATCCCCGCTCAATGCAGCATGGGCGGCGGCTATTCGCCACAGATCAAAACGATCATCGAAGCGCATGCGAATACTTACAGGGTGGCGAAGCAGCTATTTTTTTAATCATGGAAAGCAGGCGGGAGGTTGCAAAATTATTTATATGTAATTTAATTGCATATTGTAATCAAACCCCGATGCTATGTGGCGGTCCTCCTGTTTTACTCTATACTTTTTATCGCTGAGTCTTTTCTCGGTCACAGTAGACGTAAATGGCCAGTCAGACATTTTGGTCAATCGTTTGAAAAGTCAGGTGATAGCACTCGACTCGATCGATCTCGCGGGCGAAAGTAATGTGCGTGCGATGCGCAAGGCCTTGGATAGCGACTTTCAGGTGTTGGGGATAGGGGAGCAGTCGCATGGCACTTCGGAGTTTTTTACTGCGAGGCTGCTGGTGATTAAAGCGCTCGCCGACGATCCCACATTCACTAAAATAGGGCTTGAAGCACCTATGGCCGAGGTGGAGAAGTTGAATGACTATTTCCGCGAGGGCCAGGGTGATTTGAAGGAGATCCTTCGGTCGTTCAGGTTGTATGGGTATGAATGCGCGGAATTTGTGGACTTGGTGGAAAACGTCGGCCGGCTGGCGAAGGTGAGGGGCAAGGCCATCCGGTTTTTTGGTTTCGACATGCAAAGCCCGTTTCAGTCACTAAAAAATCTGAGGGACTCAGGTGTGGCCGGCGATGTTGCGGATTCGTTGAAGACGTTGCTGCAAAGCTATGAGCAGTTGAGCAACGAGATTTACGGGCATATGTTTAGCGAGGCGGACTTTGCTGAACTAAAAGCATCGAGCGATCGGGTCCTCGGGAAGCTGGAAGCGGCTGTGCGGACGAATGCGTCGCTCCAAAAAAACGTGAACAACTACCGGCAGTTCCTGATGCTCAACGATCCGGTGCACGCCTATGAGCAGGATATTCAATCAATTATCAGGGACTCGCTAATGGCGGAAAACGTGCTGGCGGAAATAGAACCGGGCGCTAAGATGATCATCCTGGCGCATAATGCCCATTTGCAACGTACCACAAATATTTTTTCGAAAAGTGTCGGCACATTTTTGTCATGGAAACTGGGCGCGGCCTATCAATGCGTGGCGCAGACGACGTCTTATGGTTTTTATACGACTTTTACTCCCGAGGCGGGCCGTATTACTGATAAGAACAAAGTGTTTGCCGGCGACGGCAGCACTTGGGAGTACCATTTTTCCCAGTCGGATCAACCGGTATTCCTTTTCAAAACGGCTGTTTTAAAGCCCAAAGTGCAAGGCGCTCACTTGCCCGGGCGGTATAGGCAGCTGGTTTATGGCCTGTCCGATAAACAATTTTTTGACGGCAACATCCTCGATGATTTCGACTATGTTCTCCACATAAGGCAGACGTCGGGGAACCATAGTTTCTACCTTAGATAACTAAATAATCACCGCTGGTTTTAGTTTTGTATATTAATTGTACAAAACTAAGATACTAAGCACAGTTAATAACCACCTTCAACGCGCCGGTCGGTAGCCGTGTTCAATCTCGCTGCGCGGTTGTTAAAGAAAATGATCGTTTTCCCCGTGTGAAAATTGCCCTCAAACAACCCGGTCGGACTTCCGTTGGGACAGACTTCTTTTAAGGGTTTTAAGGCTAAAAATTAGCCACCAGGCAATGCTGTTGTACCGGTGGTTACCATTTGCAAAATGCCTGTGCTGACGATTGGTGCCGGCGATTGCAGAGGTTAAGTATTTTGTAGAATTAATAAAGTTTTTCTACTGAAAAACAAATAGTTAGATAGAGTATGAAATGTTCAAAAAAGGGTTACATTCGATGTTCAGAAGTAAAAAGTGACCCAATCATTCCTCCTCTATATGTGTATGTTAAAGTATCGCTGCGTCCTCGTAGTAGTACTACTGGTACAGCACCTAACTAACGTTACGGCCCAACATAATAGGGCTTACAATCTATATCTTAGTAGTGGTACAATTGCGCCTGTACCCGGTCTTGAACTCGCCCGAAAGCGTACAGGGATTGCACTCCGCGCTACGGAAGAGTCGGGTGGTCAATTTGTAATAATCCAATTTTTTAATATCCCCGGAGAAACGGAGGTTGCCCGGCTGCGAAATGCCGGAATCACCCTGCTCGACTACATCCCGAATAACGCCTACACCGCCATTGTGCCCGGCGAACCGGACCGGGGAGTGTTGCAGGCTGCCGGTGTGAGGGCCATCCTGGAACTGGAACCCGCACAGAAAATCCAGTCGGCGTTGCTGGGGCCCAGTCTGCCCGCTCATGCCGTACGCGAGGCCGGTAAAGTGGATGTGCGCATCAATTATATAAGGACAATGGCCGCCGCCGACGTGTTGAAAGAGCTTAGCAGCCGGTCGGTTCAGGTGCTTTCCGAGAATTTGAGCGCGTACCAACTCATTGAAGCCAGGGTGGCTGCTGATGACTTGTTTGCGTTGGCGGGCCTGCCGTGGGTCCAGTACATCGAAGCGGTGCCGCTCCCGGACAAGTCACTCAACGATAAGAGCGAAGCCGCGACGCGGGCGAACATCCTGGCATCGGGTTTGCCGGGTCAGCGGCAGCTTACCGGCGACGGTGTGACAATCGGGATTGGCGATGCGGGTAATCTGACGGAGCATATTGATGTAGGGGCAAAGCTGGTCAGCTACGATCTTGAAAGTGCCTACTGGCATGGTGTGCACGTTTCGGGAACTGCGGCGGGTGCGGGCATTGTGAATGAAAAATATAAAGGATATGCGCCGGGGGCGTCGATCGTCAAACGCATTAACTCCGAAATCTGGAAACAGGCGGCTACCCTCGTCCGCGACTTCGGGATGGTTGTGACCAACAATTCCTACGGCGGCAGTATCTGCCCGGATTACGGCTCCTATACCTTCGATTCTTACATTCTCGACCGCCAGGCGGGCGAACTGCCCAATTTGCAGCA
>CAMLNK010000173.1 GCA_946481035.1 uncultured Dyadobacter sp.
TTACCGCACACGGACAAGTCAGCATCGATTTCCCTTCCGATCGCGCCGTTTTCCAACGTGATAAAAACAACAGAGCCAATATTTACATCGCGGGAAGCTATACCAAAGTAGCCGACAAGATCGAAGTAAAGCTCACCAGACGCACCAATTCCGGCAAAGACAGGGATTGGACCCCCATTAAGGACAATCCCCAGGGTGGTTTCTTCTCAGGGATACTTTTGGATGTAGAGGGAGGGTGGTACAAACTTGAAATCCGCGCGTTAAAGGGCGGCCAGGTCATAGGCAATTCGAGCTCGGTGGAGCATGTGGGCGTGGGCGAGGTATTTATGATCGCCGGACAGTCCAATGGCCAGGGGTTCCGGAATGTGGAGTCAGATAAGACCTTCGATTGGGGAGTTCAGGGTGCGCAAGAGGACGCCGTTAGCGCCGTGGATTATATGAATGTGCAAACTGTCTCCGGGCTTCCTGCCATTGGATCCGATTACCCTTATCCCTCTTTCCGGCATGTCGATTCGCAAACCGATATCGCCCCCAGAGGAAGGTCCGCGTGGTGTTGGGGAAGATTGGGTGACCAGCTGACGCGAAAATATGGTGTACCGGTACTGTTTTACAACGTTGCATGGTATGGAAGCTACGTGGGAGCCTGGCGGGAAAGTATCAATGGCGGAAGGCCGAAGTCGATCTATGCTGAGAATACTTATTTCGAACCTGCCGGGATGCCTTATGGAAATATGCGGGATGTAATACGCCGCTATACCTCACTCACCGGACTGAGAGGAGTCCTCTGGATCCAGGGAGAGGCTGACAATGATAAGACTAGCCCTCCGATCGATCGCATCAGTTATTTCAATGACCTGAAAGCCGTAATCGAAGCGTCGCGGAACGAATCCGGCAAAGATATTTCCTGGATGGTATCCCAGACATCCTACAATAACAAGAGAGGAACAAACACTGAGGTTACCGAAGGTCAAAGTATGGTTATCAATGGTGTACCCAACGTGTTTCGGGGCCCTATCACGGATTTGATACAAATTCCGCGCACCGACTCTCCCAATGATCCGAGTCTCGGTGTGCACTTCATGGGGGACGGCCTCACCCAGCTTGCAGATGCCTGGTTCAACAGCCTTAACGATGACTACTTCAACCGTTCTAATCCATACCCGGGCATGACGCCATTGAACGTCGTTGCGTCCTGCGCGGGCAACGGTAACGTGACATTAACGGTAGAAAATGGCGGAATGCACGATTTCAGTTGGAGCAACGGAGGCAATTCCAACAATGTGCAGGTCGGAAACGGCACTTACCGTGTTTCCGCGCGGGATGATCGCAATAATCTGATCTGGTCACCCGAAATCCGCGTCTACGAGCAAATACAGCCCAACCAACCCACTATATCTATTGAGGGAAGTAACCCGGTGTGCGTGGGTAATACGGCAACACTTGTTTCAAATTCAAGCGAAAATGCAGTTTGGAACACCGGTGCAACGGGTGATCGTTTGCCTGTAACCGTGGGGGGCGATTATTTTGTGAAGGTTAAAAATATCTACGGCTGCGAGTCCAGCTCCGAAAAAGTCACTATGAGGGTTGTCACTTCCCCATTGCCCGACAAACCGAAAATTACTGCATCGGGTGCCCTCACATTCTGCCAGGGCGGCGAGGTAACGCTTACTTCCGATTCAAAGGTTAAAAGTGTGTGGTCAAACGGTGTTACCAATGCGAGTATTACCGCTGTGAGCTCGGGTGATTTCCGCGTGCGCGCGCTCAACGACGAGGGCTGCTATTCCCCTGAATCCGACGTGATGAGCGTCAAGGTGAATCCATTGCCAGCCAAACCGCAAATATCGCTGAGCGGCGAAACCACATTCTGCGCCGGCGGGAATGTAACCATGACTTCCAATTACGACAGCGGCAATATCTGGAGCACCACGGCAACCACCAAAACGATAGCGGTAACTTCCACCGGCACTTTCTCGCTCACGCAGCGCGACGGCAATGGCTGTGAATCCAAATCCGATGAGGTGTCCGTAAAAGTAAACCCGTTACCTGCAACGCCAACGATCACTTCATTGCGCCCTACCACATTCTGCGACCGCGATTATACGAGATTGCGCGCCAGCGAGGCATATTCCTATCAATGGAGCAACGGATCTACGGACCGCGAAATAGAAATAAGGGCATCCGGTAATTTTACTATTTCGGCCAGAGATGCCAACGGCTGCGTATCGCCGGTATCTCCCGTAATACAAGTCGTAGCAAATCCGCTTCCACCTACGCCGGTAATCACCGCCGACGGCCCGACGACTTTCTGCGCCGACCTGAGTGTGAACCTTACCTCGACTACTGCGGCAGGCTTCCTGTGGAGCAACGGAGCGTCCACACAAACCTTGAAAGTGACGCTGGCCGGCACCTATTCTGTGCAGACGATCAATCAATTCCAGTGCTATTCCGATCCAAGCAACCAGATATCTACCCAAACGCTTGCATTACCGCCTTCGCCGACCGTTACCGCACGGCAGGCAACGACATTCTGCGAAGGTGATACCATTTTCCTGAAAGCATCCAACGGCAATGCGTTTTTCTGGAACAACGGCCTGGAAGGCGACAGTATCGAAGTATTTGAGACAGGAAATTATGCGGCAAGAATTGTGGACGGCCAGGGATGTTATTCTCCCTATTCCACTGCCGTTCCGGTGGATGTGAAGCCTTCACCGACCACACCAACGATCAAAAAAGTGGGTGTTTACACGCTTTTGGCGGAAAACAACCTGGAAGCAGGCGAATATGTGTGGAAGTACAACGATGTTGAGCTAACTGAAAACAGTGCAACATTAAAAGCGGTAAAGGCTGGCAATTATGTGGTGCGTAACACCATCGTTTATAGCCCAACGCTTACCTGTTCGTCGGAATTTTCGGAACCGTTCCTGTTTTATCTCGACACCGAGAATGAGGGCTTCGTGGCTTATCCGAATCCTAATACCACCGAGAGGGTCACCGTTGAAACGCTCGCCGACATCGTAAATGCAGAAGTTCAGATCATCGACAGCCGCGGCATTATCCACAGAACATTCAAAGTGGCCAAATTTGACAGCCAGCAGTTCTTCAACCTGACAGGCCTTTCCAGCGGTATTTATATTGTCCGGATCGTTTCAGCGTCACTCACTGCATCGCAGAAGCTGGTGATTGTAAGGTAAGGAGACATGCATTTGTCTCTTTATCAAAAACTCGTCCCCTTATCAAAAAAAGGAATAGTGATATTATAGCCAAAATAATCCTTTACCTTTGTGACCGTTTTGTAATTGAATACATTAACAAAATCAAAACCATAACTCGTTATTGCATACAAGACTTTACTCGTATCAGAATTTACCAATGCGTTATAGAATTATTCTTCCGGTACTGACAAAGACATTGCTATTGGTTTGTATCGTTTCCTCGACGGTTTTTGCACAAACCATGAAAATCACCTCTCCTATACTTCAGTCCGTTTATCAGCGGGACAAAACAGGACAAAGGGAAATTACAGTATCTGGTACATACAACGTCCTGATGGACAAGATCGAAATCCGGGCAGTGCCTGTTGTTGAAGGACAAGGGATACCAACACCCTGGCAGGATTTGCAGGTCGCTCCGAAAGGCGGCGTTTTTATGGGCAAGATCACCCTTTTTGGAGGCTGGTATACATTGGAAGTGCGCGGTATTGCCGACGGTAAGGTAGTAGGCCGGGATGTTCTGGCACGCTTCGGTATCGGGGAAGTATTTATCATTGCAGGTCAATCCAATGCACAAGGCTTAAAGGAGTATCCTTACGGGCCTTCGGCGCAGGACGACCGTGTTCAATATGTGGATAATTATCAGAATGATGAGGAAGGCCAGTACAATGATCTTCTGACCGATCCGGTTCCACCTACATTTTCAAAAATTACGCAGGGTATCAAGTACATGTCTCCACGTGGCCAGACCGCTTGGTGCTGGGGAATGGTTGGAGACCAACTGGTTCAAAAGCTGAACTTACCCGTCCTCTTTATTAATACTGCATGGGAAGGGACCGCCATCGAAAACTGGTCGTACAGTGCCCAGGGAATCCCCACAAAAAATAAGTACGGAGGTTTCGTTTACAAACCCGGCATGCCTTATGCCAACCTGCGTATCGCCGCCAGGAATTATGCCAGCCAATACGGTGTAAGAGCCGTTCTATGGATGCAGGGCGAAGCAGATGCCTTATTCAAGACCAGCTCAACATTCTATCGCGACAATCTTCAATTGATCATTAATCGTCTTTCTACGGAAACAGGAAAGCGGATCACATGGGTAATAGCCCGAACAAGTCGTACTTCGCCTCAAAACAGCACGGTATCCTTCGTCAATCCAACTATTATTGCCGGACAAAATGCCGTACTGGATACCCCTTTCAACCCCACTTACGCCGGTCCGGAAACAGACCCACTTGTACCTGATCGCGGAGATGGTACCCACTTCGTCGGTAAGGACAGGAACGACGCTGACGGGACAGTCCGGGCGCTGACGATTCTCGCCAACGCGTGGGCAGAAACGCTGGATGCCAATTTCTTTGCGACAGTACCGCCAATAACCCCGGCCGAGCTCCCGGTTATCGCGGCAACCTGTGTGACACAAAATAATGCTGTTACTATTTCCCTGCCCGCAGGATATGCGTCTTACCAATGGAGGAGCAGCAAAAGCAGCACACCTATTGGCATCGGCAGCAGCATCACGGTTACCCAGGCAGCTACATATAGCGCTACTGTCCGTGACGCCAATGGTAACTCCATCCTGACTTCGTCAGTTACCCTCGACCATGATGCAAAGCCTGTTCAGCCTAGTATCATACAAAGCGGGGAGCAGCAAGCCTGCGCCGATTCGTCGTTCCGGTTCTCGGTAAATAACGATGGGTATATTTATAACTGGTTCAAAGAAAACACTGCCGCACCTGTTGCCTCGGGTGTCATCGCCAGCATTGCCGAAAGCGGCAACTATTATGTGAAGGCGCAGAATATTTTCGGGTGTGTGTCCGATAACTCGCCTTCTTCCAAACTGACGATCCGCGCCAAAATTTCAAAACCGATCATCGAGCCGTCGGGACCTTTCAGCGTTTCGGCGAGCATTCCGGAAGGTGGTACATTAAATGAAAGCTTTGTATGGAGACGCCCCGGTACTGATGCCGATACGACTGCGACGCTCGTTAAAATCCTGAAATCGGGTGTTTACTCGACGAAAGCGAAAGTCACTTACACCATTGGCAGCGACAACCTGGTTTGTTACTCCGATACCGCTTCGAGAGAGTTCAAAACCAATGAGCAAAATGAAGTGGTGATTTACCCTAACCCAAGCCAGGGTGCCTACATTTACATCGAGTCACGGGATAATATCAAAGACGCGGCGGTAGAGCTTTTCGACATCCGCGGCAACGTGATCAGGACAACTCCTCCGAAGCTGCTCGACGGCCGGATGCAGATCGAAGTGGGCCTTCTGCCAACAGGTAAATACATTCTCCGTGTAACCGGTCAGGGACAGAGTCTCACCAAGCAAATTGTAGTAAGATAAACATTCCTTCTTGATTAAGTACTAAATAAGCCCCGCCACAACGGGGCTTATTTAGTATGATACTAATTAGACAAAACAAAAAGGAAAGAATTTGATTGATAAATTTGCAAAGGCTAATTTTGAGAGACGGGGAGGAATGTAACCCACTGGCAACAGTTTTGCCCTCATTCCTACCCCTCTGTAACCGGATCATTATAATGAAAAACGAATATCTTCCTTCCGATTATTTGCCCATCATTGTGCAATTTTTGCTCGCCGCCGGCTTCATTGGCGGTACGATGATCGTCACTCACCTCATCGGTCCGAGCCGCAAAAGCAAAAAGAAAGACGATCCCTTCGAATGTGGTATCGAGTCGGTCGGAGACGCCCGGACGCCCATTTCGGTGAAGTACTTTCTGGTGGCTATTCTCTTCGTTTTGTTCGATGTTGAGGTCATTTTCATGTATCCCTGGGCTGTGAATTTTAAAGGCCTGGGAATGTTCGGTTTTGTAGAAATGTTATTGTTCATGGCTCTGTTACTGTCCGGTTTCTATTATGTGATCCGCAAGGGCGTACTGAACTGGGAGGAATAGGCTTCGAACATTGAAATACAAAGAATTATGAAAGAAGTAAAGATAGTGGAGGCTCCGCAAGGACATAGCGGATCTGGTTTTTTTGCAACTTCATTCGACGAAGCGATCGGTCTGGCACGCAGTTACTCACTCTGGCCGTTGCCATTTGCTACTTCATGCTGCGGGATCGAGTTCATGGCTACCATGGGCGCGCATTACGATATTTCGCGTTTCGGTTCCGAACGTCCGAGCTTCTCGCCACGGCAGGCCGATTTGCTGATGGTAATGGGAACCATTGCCAAGAAAATGGCACCGGTTGTGAAGCAGGTTTACCTTCAAATGGCTGAGCCCCGCTGGGTAATGGCCGTTGGCGCTTGCGCTTCGAGCGGTGGTATTTTCGATACTTACAGCGTTTTGCAGGGTATCGACCGCATTATCCCTGTGGATGTATACGTACCCGGCTGCCCCCCACGCCCCGAGCAAATCATCGACGGCCTGATGCAAATCCAGTATCTGGCTCAAAATGAAAAGCTTCGTCGCCGGAATACCGACGAATACCAGGAACTATTGGCATCATATAATATTCAGTAACCCCCTATGCTTACTAACCAGGAGGTAGCCGAAGGGCTTTTGGAAAAATTCGGCGATCAGGTTTTCGACTTCGAGGAGCCGTATGGTTTGTTGACGCTCTCAACGACCCGCGAAGAGATTATTCCATTGATGGAGTTCCTGAAAGACCACAAAAACTACCAGGTGATATTCCTGACCGACATTACGGGCATTCAATACCCCGACAATGCCGGCAAGGAGTATGTTGTGGTTTATCACATGCACAGCTTCGTGCATAATTTCCGCATCCGCATTAAAGTGGCGCTTTCGGCTGCTGACATTCACATTCCGACAGCGACCGGCCTATTTGCCAGCGCCAACTGGATGGAGCGCGAAACCTACGATTTTTTTGGTATCTTGTTTGACGGCCATCCGAACCTGAAACGCATTCTGAACATCGAGGAAATGGATTACTTCCCGATGCGCAAAGAATACCCGATGGAGGACGCAACCCGTGAAGATAAAATTGACGCCCTTTTCGGCCGATGATCTATATTGAGTAAGATATGGCAGATATTGAATTATTACCGCATAATGTCCCTTCTCAACACGAGTTACCCGAACTCGTAGAAGAACTGACCACCCTCAACCTCGGCCCGACACACCCTGCTACCCACGGTATTTTCCAGAACATCCTCAAAATGGATGGTGAAAAAATCGTTTCGGGTGAGCAGACGATCGGTTATATCCACCGGGCGTTTGAGAAAATTGCCGAAAGAAGGCCGTTTTACCAGATTACAACGCTGACCGACCGCATGAATTATTGTTCCTCCCCGATCAACAACCTGGGATGGCACATGACGGTTGAGAAGCTTTTGGGCGT
>CAMLNK010000174.1 GCA_946481035.1 uncultured Dyadobacter sp.
CTTCGTGCAGTTTCTGGAAGGTAATTTTATTACACCGCACATTGTCGGTTCGAAGGTGAGCGTTAACCCGCTCGCAGCAATCGTCGCATTGTTTCTTGGGGGTCAGCTCTGGGGGCTTTCCGGTTTGATCCTCGCATTACCGGTTACGGCCATCCTGAAAGTGATCATGGACACGATCCCGAGCCTCGAACCTTATGGGTTTCTTTTGGGAGAGCCTGTGCATGAAGTAGCGGAAGAAAAGGCCGATTTGGCCCGGGAGCAGACTGTTGTAAAGGAATTCAAGAAGAAACCTTACCGCCGTCATCGCAACAGGCCGAAGAAAAAACCCGAAGGCGACGTTCCTCCCGCACCGGCCGTGTAAGCCGCTCTGCTACTTTTCCGCAGCCACTTTTTCCACGCTTACGCCCACGCTGATGATAAACGGCAGCGGGTTCTGGCGCATGGATTGTGAAATCGTGAATGTGTAAGTACCTGAACGCGGAAAGCGGTAGTTTTTCAGGAAAGGGATTTTGTGGTCGAACAAATCGCCCAGGCCATGGCCGTAGGGTTTACCCGTGGTTTCATTGGAAATAAAAACCTCTTCCAGCGTATTGGAAATAAGCTTTCCGTCGGGCGCTGTGAAGTTGCGGGTAATGTAAAGGTTGTAATAGTGATATTGCAGGGCATTCCGCAACACATAATACAGGTTGTAGGCCTGCGTGGTGTCCTTGATCTCCACCCTGAACGAAGGCTTGTTTTTAATATACCAGAGTCCGTCATCAATGTCCTCGTGGGCTTTGTAGACGACATTTTTATCACAACCTGATAAAAGGGATACAAAAAAGACGACGACAGCCAGCCGGATGAACTTCATGAAAGACTCTGATATGTTGAATTGCAAAAGTACCGGTTTATCGATTTTATAAACTGGTTTGTTCGGTAAAATAACGGTTCAGCCAAGAATTCGACGCGGAAGTTTTCCATCCGTTCATCCATTGTGCCTTCGTGCCTACCTGATTATCAAAAATCGTAGTCGTAGGCTGGATCGTTTCCTGGATAATCGCCTGCTTGATTTTTGGTACCGGGATAGTCTGCACGTGACCATTGTCATCGAGGTAGGCGAGCGAGCGGTCGAAGAAATCGATATTCATCCGTTGCCCGATTTCCTGCAACCAATGCACCGATTTGTCGATGGAGCAGCCGCTCGGGAGCTCGTCGCGCTCGTCCACGGCGATCACCACGAAGCGGTGTTCAAATATTTTTCCCGATGCCGTGAGTGGTTTGCCGTGCGCTTCCCACATATCCAGGGACGCTTTCAGAGTTTCGGTGATAATCCCCGTTTCCTGGGGAGTGAGCTCCCTGTTAGCCTGGTAAACCCAGACCCGGGATTGAAAATCGATGTCACTAAAAGGGATGTACATGATTAAAAAGGGTTAAATGCCGGTTAAGCGGTTTACTGTATCGGTACTTAAAACAACCGTGCTAGCGGCATAGTTCTCGTAACATCTGGTTACAAACCTTTTGCCTGGGCTATCAGCTCGGCCAGGTCGTATACTTTCACCGACTGTTCTTTTTCCTTGTTTTTAACTCCGTCGGTCATCATTACCATACAAAACGGGCAAGCCACGGCAATCGTATCGGCGCCCGTCTGCAATGCTTCCTCGATCCGTTCGATATTCACGTCTTTTTTACCAGGCTCGGGTTCTTTAAACATCTGCCCGCCACCCGCACCGCAGCAAAGGCCTTTGGTACGGCAACGCTTCATTTCGACCAGATCCGCATCCAGCGCTTCCAGCACATGCCTGGGCGCCTCGTACACATCGTTCGCACGGCCAAGGTAGCACGAATCGTGGAAAGTGATTTTCTTTCCTTTGAATACCTCGCCTCCCTGCAAGCGCACGCGACCGGTGTTGATAAGTTGTTGCAGGTATTCCGAATGGTGCAGTACCTCGTAATTTCCGCCCAATGCGGGGTATTCATTTTTAAGTGTATTAAAACAATGCGGGCATGCCGTGACGATCTTTTTCACATTATACATATCCAAAACCTGGATATTCGACATCGCCAGCATCTGAAACGTAAATTCGTTACCTGCCCGGCGCGCCGGATCGCCCGTGCAGCTTTCCTCGGTACCCAGCACCGCGAATTTCACCCCGGCGCTGTTGAGTATTTTCACAAAAGCGACCGTCACCTTTTTGTACCGATCGTCGAACGACCCGGCGCAGCCTACCCAGAACAAAACTTCGGGCGTCTCGTTATTTACCGCCATTTCGGCCATCGTAGGCACGCGGTATGCGATCTCACTCATATTTGTAATGCTTTATGACGCTGTTGAATTGCTTTCCGGGCCGCTGTCCGTCACTGCGGAAGCCCAGTTGAAACGATCGCCCGGAGAAAACTTCCACGGCGCCTGGTTGGTATCCAGGTTCTGGAACATCATATTCCAGGAACCTGGCGCGTGTGCCTCGTCCATCACCTTATGCCTGCGCAATTGCAGGATAATGTCGAGCGGGTTGATCAGCACCGGGCATTCCTGCACGCACGCATTGCATGTCGTGCACGCGAGGATTTCCTCTTCGAGAATGTAATCGCCGAGGAGGCTTTTGTTATCATTTACAAATTCGCCCTTATTGGCCAGCATATTGCGTCCCACATCTTCCAACCGGTCGCGCGTGTCCATCATGATCTTACGCGGCGACAATTTTTTACCGGTAATATTAGCAGGACAAGCCGCCGTACATCGCCCGCATTCCGTACACGAATAGGCATCCATCAGGTTTTTCCAGCTCAAATCCGCCACGTCCTTCGCTCCGAACCGTTCCGGCACTACCGCGTCGCCTGTTTGTGTTTCAAGGCCGAGCATGATCTTCACTTCCTGCGTAATCTCGGGCATATTCTTCATTTCGCCTTTCGGTTCCAGACGCGAGAAATAGGTATTCGGGAATGCCAATGCAATGTGTAAATGCTTGGAATACGTGAGGTAAACTGCAAAAACGAATATCCCCAGAATGTGGACCCACCATGCAATACGCTCGTAGGCGATCAATGCACCTTCGCTCCAACCGGCAAAAAGTGGTTTCAACCACTGGCTCACCAGAAAATTACCCGCAGGCGGATAATGCGCGCTATTGAGATCCTGCAACGCGCTGTCGGCGGCATTCATGCTGAGGATCGCTATCATTAATACGATTTCGAAAACGAGGATCAACTTGCCGTCCAGCTGTGGCCAGCCATTCATTTCGCGGTGGCGCGCCGGTTGAAAACGTTCCACTTTCAGAATACTTCGGCGGACCAGGAAAATAGAACATGAAATAAGTACGCCCAACGCAAGCAATTCGAAAAAGCCGATAAGCACGCCGTAAAATGCGCCTAATGGACCGGCAAATAGCCGGTGCGTACCCAAAATGCCGTCCAGCACGATTTCCAGTACTTCAATATTGATCAATATAAATCCGGCATACACCGCGAAATGCAGGAAGCCGATCAGCGGCCGATCGAACATTTTCTTCTGCCCGAAAGCGACGCGCATCATAATCGACAAACGTCTCCCGGACTGGTCAGTACGGTTTTCATCCTTCCCAAGCCGGATCGTCTTCCCGATAATACCGACCCGCCGGTAAATCAGCCAGGCCGTCGCGCCCAGGGCGGCTAAAAAGATGATTTGCTGTAAGATCGCCATAGCAGAATAGGGCTGGTTTGGTATGCTTGCATACTAACAAGGTAGGATAAAAATGCCTTCCGGCGCAAATTGTTTTGGGATAAAATAATAATGGTTGATTTTAAATGTCAGATAATCAGCGGCATGCTGATTTTTGAAAAACTATTTAAGAAATATTTGACTAAAAAATTTGCAAAGCCAAAACAGACATCTATTTTTGCAGTCCCAAAAGGTACCAACTGAAACGGTGATGTAGCTCAGTCGGTAGAGCAATAGACTGAAAATCTATGTGTCGGCGGTTCGATTCCGTCCATCACCACCCAAAATACATTACGCCTTGACAGTCAATCTGTCAAGGCGTTTTTGTTTTCTCTGACTCGATCCCGCATTTTCCCCATGCATTAAAAACACTAAAAGCAGGCAATCCGCCTGCTCTTAGTGTTTAGTCCCAGGTTTTATCACCGCACAAAACGGAACTGCTCCGAGGTGCCGTCTTTCCTGAAAGCCCTTACCATATATATGCCGGTGGGCAGGTTATTGATGTCGATAATCTGCTGCGGGTTGTGGCCGGAATCGTAGACTGTCAACGCGCTGATCGTGCTGATCTGTACCTTTTTGACAGATTGCCAATTTTTCACATCCACAGTAAGTTGACCGGCTGCGGCTGGGTTGGGGTAAATGCGGCCGGAATCCTTTTGATCAAAAAGAAGAGCGTTGATCTTGCTGAATGCGAAGGTTCCGTCGGTATCGATCATTTTCAACCGGTACAGGTTGTTGCGCCCGTCTGCGGGATCATGATGTGTAAAGTAATAGGTCTTATCGGTATTACTCTCTCCGGCAGCCGCGACCGAGCCGATGCGCTGCCATTGTTTACCATCCAGGCTATGCTGAATTTCGAATTCGCTGGATGCCGATTCAGAGGTCGTTTTCCATTGAAGCAATGCAGTATTACCTTCTTTCGTGGCCGAAAACGCGGCGAGTGTTACGGGAAGAGGATCGGTGGAGAGTCTGATTATCCAGAAATCCCTGTCTCCCGTGTTAGCCTCGGACTTATCCGGGCCAATGCCGGAGTAGGAATTGCCAGCTACGATGTAACCACGGTCTGGTGTAGGCTCGACGCTGTAAAGTCGGTCTTCGTCAGGCCCGGCAAATGACTTGCTCCATTGAACGAAGCCATCTGCGGATGCTTTAATAATGGTATAATCATAATCAAAAGAAGGCCCGGTTGGGGTGTTAGACATGGACCAGCCGCCAAACACAAAACCGCCATCAAAGGTCAGAGCCAGGGAGGAAAAGCGGTTGAACAGGGGTCCGCCAGAATAAGTTTTATCCCAAATCTTGTCGCCGTTGCCGTCTACCTTGACTACCCAGAAATGGTTATTCGGAGAGACTACATAATCGGCTGACTTGTTTCCACTGATGCCAGAGAAGGACTCCCCGCCCATCAAATAATCTCCCGTACGCGTCTGGACAATACCGCCAAAGCTGTCAGAATTATCACCACCGAACGTTCTGTCCCATTCTTTTGCGCCGGATGACGAAAGTTTCAATACCCAATAATCTATCAGGCCGAAGCTAGCCTGTGTTTTGTCTCCTCCGATACCCGAGTTGGAAGTTCCTCCGAGAATGTAACCTCCGTCTGCTGTAAGCGCTATCGAGCCGTTGGACTCGTATTCACTACCTCCATAGCTGCGATCCCAGGCCTTGCTGCCATTAGCGTTTAGTTTAACAACCCAAAAATCAGAGCTGCCTTTGGAGCTTTCCGATTTATCTCCGCTGATCCCCGATGCCGAGTAGCCGGAAAAAATGTAACCTCCGTCGCTGGTTTGCGCAATTTTAAAGGCTCCGTCTGAGCTGTCGCCTCCTAAGGTATTTTCCCATTCTACACTGCCCGTGGCCGATAGTTTGACAATCCAGGCGTCAGCGCCTCCGGAAACGTTTTCGCTTTTGTCCACACTTGCATTGGATGCTGAGTACCCGGCCAGAATGTATCCGTCATCAGTTGTTTGTTGAAAGTCGTACAAATAGTCGGCGTTGTCGCCGCCGATAGTCTTATCCCATTGTTTGATACCCGATGAATTGAACTTAATTACCCAGTAGTCTGCACCACCCCTGCTGTTTTCGGATTTTTGCCCCGACGCGTTCGAAGCGGATGAACCGCCCAAAATGTATCCGCCATCGCTGGTAGGAATAGCTTTTACCTGGTCTTCCTGATCATTTCCGCCAATGCTTTTATCCCAAAGCTTGATGGGGGCCTGCGCAAAAACAAACGGGCCTGATGAAACAAGAAACAAGAGTAATGCAAAGGCACAAAGAAAAGGCAAACCGGATTTGTGCGGCCGGAGAAGTCGCGTAAAAATGAACATAGTAGAGTTAGGTGAGTACGAAAGTTCAAATGTAACTAACTTATACTAAGTGTTCAATTAATTCTATACATTCATGCTGAGCAAGAACTTGTTCTGTCGAAGGAATAGGTCACGAAACCAGTATTGCCAAACTTCATCAGGCTAATAACATGCATTATTCCAAAGAGCAGCTGATCGTGCTTTTTACGTACCTGCCCGTGCTTGTGGCAGCGGGAATGGCATTGGTGCGCTACCGCAAGGCCGACCGGCCAGTGAAGCTGCTGTGCTGGCTGATCTTTTTCGCGTTGCTGATCGAGAGTATTTCACGCGTTTTCTGGTTTTTCAAAGTATCCAACCTTTTCCTTTGGCCGATCTATATTACGGTTGAGTTCGCGTTGCTAACCTGGATGTACAGCCTGGTGCTGGATCAGAAGTGGCTGGTGAGGCTGCGGGGCTGGATGTTGGCGGTTTTTACAGTTATTGTCCTGGTGCGGGAGCTGGGCCAGCCCGGGCAATCGGTTTGGATCGATAATGCGGGGCGGTCGATTGAAAGCGTAGTGGTTATTTTCCTGGCGCTCGCGTATTTCTATAAAGTTTTTCAGGAATTGAAAGTGCAAAACCTGCTGTTAGAGCCTTTCTTTTGGGTGTCGGCAGGGTTGCTGCTTTTCTTTTCAGGTAACTTCCTGATTTTCATATTTATGAATTTCATTTTATTGTATTCCAAAAACCTGAATGACCAGATTTGGGTAATCCACGCACTGATGAATTATATGCTGTACATTACTTACGCCATCGCACTATGGGTAGGCCGGGGGAAATAGAATTTGCTCAACTGTTGTTCGGGGGGATTGGCATTATGGTGATGATGGCACTGGCGATCGTCATTTTCGTGCTCCTCTACCAGCGGAAACTGCATTTTCAGCAAAGCCGCCTGCACCAGATGGAGATGGTCCATCAGAAAAAGATCCTCGAATCGATCGTGGCGTCGCAGGAGAACGAGCGCGAGCGCATTGCCCGCGACCTGCACGACGAAATTGGGGCGTCGTTGTCGGCTGTCCGTTTGTTTGTGAGCCAAATCCAGTACGAAAAGTCCCCGGAGGAAATGAAGGGCCTGGCGGCGCGTTCAGGGCAGATAATAGGGGATGTGGTGAAGGATGTACGGCAAATCGCGCATAATTTGTCGCCGGTTATTATCGAAAACTTCGGTTTTGCGGGCGCTGTGAAAATTTTGCTGCGGAGGATGGAAGACGCCGGAATGGATATCCGCTGCACGATCGACGACCCGGCCGAGGTGCTTTCGTCGTATCAGCAACTGGTTTTGTACCGCATTATCCAAGAGGTGATCGGTAATGTGGTGAAACATGCGGAAGCCAGTGAAATTACTTTTGACCTCCATCACGGCGGCTCGCAACTGAGCCTGCTGATGAGCGATAATGGAAAGGGTTTCGATATGCTTTCCGGCCAAAAAGCGGCCGGGTTGGGCATGAGCACGATCCGCACCCGCACCGACCTCCTGGGCGCGAAGCTCGAACTGCGCTCCGCCCCCGGCGAAGGCACCA
>CAMLNK010000175.1 GCA_946481035.1 uncultured Dyadobacter sp.
ACATTTGTTTGTTGATGAAATGCATTATTACTTTTCCAGCAGCTCATCCAAGTTACCAAGCGCCATCGTGAAGCCTTCTTTGAAGCCCATCTGCATGATCTGCTCGATGTCCTCATATTTATCATATTGAATCACCACGGAAACGGTAGTCGAGCCATCAGCCTCGGCGAACGTATTCGTCCAGGTTGACCGGGCGAACTCCTCATTGAGCTTGCCGTTTTCATCGCAGAACGCATCGATACCCGAAAAGCTTTTCTGCGGATCGATCGTTTTGTAGTCAAGTTTCGCCCAATGCTCTTCACCCTCGGGGCCTACCATGGCATAGAGCCAGCTGCCGCCTTCGCGGAAATCCATGGATTTGGTGCGTGCTTTCCAGGGACGCGGCGCCCACCATTGGTCGAGCAGGTCGCGCTGTGTCCACGCGGCCCAAACTTTCCCCACCGGAGCGGCAAATTCCCGTTCCACATTGATACGATTGTTCTCTTTGTCTACCGAAAAATTCATTACTAAGCTAGTTTTCATCTGAATTGGAATTTAGGTTGATTAAAAGTTGATCTAATTGATTAAAACGGTCTTCCCAGTGTTTTTTGAACTGTGTCAACCAGTGGTCTAACTCTTTCATTTTGACCGGATTGAAATAATAGTGAATCTCCCTCCCGACTTTGGCCTGCGTGAGCAACTCACAATCGGCGAGTACCTTAATATGCTTCGAAACCGCCTGCCTGGAAGTATCAAAATGTTCTGCCAGGGCATTGGGCGTCATGGACTGTGCGGCGATCAGCACCAGAATGGCCCTTCTGGTGGGGTCCGCAATAGCTTGAAAAATATCTCCTTTCATACACGATCGAAATATGCAACTTGATGGTTGCAAATGTATATGCAACTTTTGAGTTGCGCAAATTTTTTTGAAATTTATTTTGAATTGTTTGTACATAATGCTTTACCGAAAGGTAATTTTTGTGCACATTGAATGACAATCGCACCTTAAAAATCTGATCTATGAAAAGTATGTACAACCTCCTGACGTCGAAGACGTTGATCGCTGCGGTGGTCATCTCTTTCACCATTGCAAGTTGTCAGGAAACTTCCGTTGAAAACCAGCCGTCCACATCGTCGGAACCCTCCGGCAGCACCTTGCGGACGAGCGGTGAAAATGAATTTGTAGAAGGGGAATTGCTGATCCAGTTTAAAGAAGGCGCATCGGCAGCTTCCAAGCAAAAGGCTTTCGACAAGGTAAAAGGGCAACCCGTGGAGAAGATTCTGACGAAAGCGATGGAGCGGGCCGGTAAGAAAGAAGGACTGGAGCTTGTGAAGGTCAATAAGAACGTTTTGGAAGCCATCGCAGAACTCAATGGAGCTGAGGGCGTCGAATTCGCCGAACCCAATTACTTGTACCAGCATGCCGCCACTTCCACGGACACTTATTTCACGAATGGATCGCTTTGGGGCATGTACGGCCCGTCGACGAGCCCTGCCAGCCCTTACGGCAGCAATGCCGCAGCGGCCTGGGCGGCGGGCAATACGGGAGGAGCATCGGTGTACGTGGGTGTGATCGACGAGGGCATTCAGCTCACACACCCTGATTTGGCAGGTCAGGTATGGGTTAACCCCGCCGACCCGACAGACGGTATCGATAACGACGGCAATGGCCTTGTGGACGATACCAATGGCTGGGATTTTGCCAACAAGGATGGCTCTATTTATGACGGAGGTACCAAAGGCATGCTCGACGACCACGGTACCCACGTGTCGGGCACCATCGGTGGCAAAGCGAATGGGCAGGGAGTGGTTGGTGTAAACTGGAATATCAAGCTCATTTCCGCGAAATTCCTCGGTCGTCGCGGCGGTACAACGGCCGATGCAGTGAAGGCTGTCGATTACCTCACCAGTCTGAAAAGCCGCGGGATCAACATCGTGGCCAGTAACAACTCCTGGGGTGGCGGAGGCTATTCGCAAGCACTTTATGATGCAATTTCGCGCGCGAACAACGCAGGAATCATGTTCATAGCTGCTGCCGGCAACGCTGGCACCAACAATGACGTCACCGCGAGTTATCCATCCAACTACAATCTCCCGAACGTGATTGCAGTTGCAGCTATCGATAAAAACGGAGCATTGGCCAGCTTCTCGCAATACGGCGCTACCACCGTGGATATCGGCGCGCCAGGCGTGGCGATTAACTCCACCACCGCATACAACACTTATTCGTCCTACAATGGCACCTCCATGGCGACCCCGCACGTAACGGGCGCCGTGGCCCTGTACGCATCCACGCACCCGGGCGCGTCCGTCGCGCAGATACGAAATGCGATTCTATCCAGCGCTGTACCCACGGCTTCGCTGGCCGGCAAGACGGTTACCGGTGGAAGGTTGGATGTGAATGGGGCTTTGAGTAAGTAGGGTTTTTAATGCGTCTGAGAAAGGGGAATGGCTTTTGGCTGTTCCCTTTTTTATTGACGGGGGGCTGATCCGCCCCTCCTTAACAGTTGGAATATGTTCGTTCAGCAGATTAGAAACTAGATTGTCCAATTTTCGAGCCTAATCTCATTGATTTTTTGAAGGTGCCTGGTGTTGTTGGTAACCATTGTTAGTTGATGTCTGACGGCGGTAACGCCAATAAATAGATCAAAGTCGTCGAGCGGTGTGCCTATTCTTTGTAGCCGAGCCTTCTCTTTGGCAAACAGGTCGATGGAATCAAAAATGGGTAATATCTGCACACCGCTCAGAAAGTCATGTAAGGTTCTGAGATTCTGTTCAGGCCGGTCACTCTTCTCAACGCCAAATTTTAGTTCCGCGAGGGTGATCTCGGAAATATAGCATTGCTCAGGTGTAACTTTCTCGAAACGGCTTTGAGGGTCAAACTTGCCTTTCATGAAATAAATGGCAATGTCGGTATCGATGAGGTATTCCTTCAAAGTGGCTCTATTTGGCGGGTTGAAACTCGGCTGCCGCGAATGTCAGCGATAATCTCCTCGGCAGATTTGTCAGAAACGAAGGCACCAAAGGCTTTGCGGAAGGTAGTTTTCTTCTTTTGGGTAGACATTTCCTTGGTCTCACTTAGCCGGGCTATGAGATCCATCCTGTCATCAGGACTCAGATTGCCCAAAATGGATGCATATGCATCGACAATGGTAGTATTTCTTTTTTCTGGTCTCATATCACTTAAAATTACAAAAAAATGCCGCATGTACACTAAGAGGGATACCCCTCGACGGCAGGAGGCCGACCTTCATGCACCGCAGGCATTTTTGAAGTCTGGAATGCAAAGATAAATCGCCCGGAAATGCCAAGTCAAATTGCTTGATAAGCGAAACGGACCGGTTATTCATTTCTATTTCTTTTAAGCGTTTAAGGCTTTGTGGTTAAGAATAAGCAGTTTAAGTTTACTCCGTCCAATCCAAGAGTAGAGTTACTGCCGAACATTCCGTTAACAGCCATGAACTGGTTGTGAATGGTATTTCTATCAATGAACGGTGCCGTAACTACCGTAATGGATTACATTCCATTGCTCTACTCTTGGGCTGGACAACGGCAAGTGCGGCACCGTTTTTTGCTGCATTCCATCATCAACCTGACAGCTATGCACACCGATTTTCATCAACAGCGCCGTGATCACGCGGCATTCAAGTTGCTCAAAGATTTCCTGAATGAGGATGTGGATCTTGTGGAATTGGAGCATGTTTTGAATGATATGCTCATTCACTACCTCAGGCCCGCGCATGAATGGAACATCTCGCGCGAGCATGCGCTGTACGCGATTGATAATAGTGAGGTTTTGATGCGGTTGTTGAGGAAGATGCGGGAGTTTGGGAGGCAGGAGGAGATGATTTGATTACCAAACGGATACACTTAAACCTGGGTATATGCTAGTAATGTCAGGCAGCACACAACCTCCCTTCAAGCAACATCGTTTTCTCGATGAAGCTGGTGACACAGCTTTTTATGGAAAAGGCAAGTCGCCTATTGTCGGGCAACAGGGCGTTTCGAAGTGTTTCATATTAGGAATGTTGCGAATCAACGAGCCGCTAGAAGATGTGAGGATAAAGATTTTGGCATTACAGGCATCTATCGAGCAAGATCCTTATTTTCAAGGTATTTGCAGCATCCAGCGACGGAAAGAAAAAAATGGGTTTCATCTCCACGCAAACGATGATCTCCCAGAAGTTCGCAGAATGGTGTATGAGTTGATCAGATCAATAAATTGTAGTTTTGAAGCCGTCGTTGCGCGAAAGATTTATGGTATTTATGAAAGAAAGCACAATGGGAATGCGGCGGAATTCTATGCGGATCTACTTTCTCATCTATTAAAAAATAAATTGAATAAATATGATCGACTGGTTTTGAATATCGCCGGGAGATCCAACTGTACAACACACTCCAATTTAAAAAGAGGCCTTGTGAAATCGGTAGAGCGCTCAACATTTCGAAATCCAGATCAGCCTAATGATTGTGATGTCGTTTTCAACGTGCAAACCCCGACATCAGAACCCATCCTCAATATAGTAGACTATTTCTGTTGGGCTATTCAACGTGTATTCGAGCGGGGAGAAACGAGATTCTACGATTTTATTAGTGGTAAGATCAGCCAGGTCATCGATATTTATGATTTCGAAAATTTCCGACAACCGAAAGTTAAATCAGGTGCGCACTATGGTAAGCGACGAAAGCTAACAAGCGAAAACCTGATACAATAAAAAAAGCCCGTAGGTGCACTAAGAGGGATACCCCTCCACGACTCGTGGTCGACCTTCATGCATAACAGGCTGATTCAAAGGTAGCAATATTTGTGTTGAATATAAAAGTTCTTGATTTTTTTTCAACATTATTTATAGTGGGGAGGCATATCTGGTTGAGAAATCAAGAAGTTTTGTATTTGGTCGGGTAGTTCATTTCTTGTCCAGCACCACCGTCACCATTCCCCGCCCCGGAATCGTAACCCCATCCTTCAACCTCCCAAGTTCCGATCGCCGCATATCAACCCCCTTCTCCCCGGTAGTCAGATAAACCTCCCCACCTTTCACCTTAAACCCATTCACCTCCGGCCGCAAAACCCGCTCTTCATTCCCATAATTAATCGCTACCAGTACCACCTGCTTCTCATTCGCATAAGCCGAAACCATCAAATCCTGCGCAATCTGCTCCTTGTTTAGCTTATCGTTGCGCTGGATATTCAGCCGGTGCATTCCCGGGCGGACGAAGCGGCTGTAATGGCCTAATGCCCAAAGGTTTTTGGTGGCGGTAATGGTGCCATCCGTGTATTCCTTATTAGCGGGTTTAAGGGCAATGAGGTAGTAGCGGGTATCGAAATCGGGGTTGCCGGGTTCCCAGCTGTTCCAGAGCTGCCAGGCGGCGGCGTTGCCGTATACGAGGTCGTCGTGGATGACTTTGGAGAGGAACAGGGCGCAGTCGATGGCGGGGATGCGGCCGGTTTTGCCCTCGCGGTAGCCGTCGGCTAGCATGGAGTATTCGGTTTGCCAGAAGGTGACGCCATATTTGGCGGTGGTGTCGGCTACGTGACGGCGAATGGCGATGCGGGCGCTGTCGCCTTTGTCGGTGAAGTAGCTATGGCCGCCGATGAGGCGCGGCAGGTGTTTTAGGTTGGTGAGTACGAGCTTGCTTTTCGGGGCGAAGAAGGCTTGCGTTTGTTGGGTAGCGTTACCGGTTTTTCCGTAGAGAAAATCGAGCTGGGCGGCTTCGGTGAGCAGGATTTGGGAGGTCGAGCCGGTGGCGGTCAATGCGCTGTCGAGGGCTTTGGCTACCTGCGCGATTTCGTCGTTGCGCCACGGGCTGCCTTCCTGCTTGGCACCTTGTCCGGGAGCATGGTACCAGTCCCATTGCGGCTCGTTGACGGGGCTGATATATTTGAAATGCAAACCTTCTTCGTCGAAATGCTTCAAAACCGTCGCCAGAAAGCGGCCGTAGTCGGCATAATGCTCCGGTTTGAGGTTTGAGATATAGTCTTTCGTGGTTTTATAACCCCGGCCATTCTTCGTAAACTGCACCGGTGGCGTGTTGGAGAATGCGATCAGGTTTTCGACACCGTAATCCCTCGCTTTTTTGGTAAACCATACATAGCCAGCTTGTTTCGACCAGTCATAGGTGCCATCGGGCCCGAGAAAGCATTCCACGCGCTTGCGGAAATCGGTGATGCCACTGCTGTCGCCCTGCTCGGCTGTGCCGCCGCCGATATTGAAGCGCCACGCGGAAAGCCCGATGCCTTTGGGGTTGCCGTTGGCGTCGAGTTCTTTGCTGAAAAGCCATTCAGCCATTTGCTCGCGGTTTTGGGTCGGCCAGTTTTTGGCAATGCCTTCGGTGAACCAGGCTCCGGCGGCACCGAAGTTGTCGATCTTTTGGGCTTTGTTTTTAATGTCTATTTTAATGACCAGTTCTCGGGGTTTTTGAGCGTGGGCAAGAACTGTGGTCAGGATGGAAAGGGTAGTGAGCAGCAGTTTTTTCATCGTTGGAAAATTAAAATACATTGAAACCCATGGCGAGCAGGATCAATACCACGGCCCAGCCCGCAATTTGGAGTAATACCGGATGTTTGTAATGGCCCATTAACCGGCCTTTTCGGCTTGCTACGAGCAGAATGGCGAGGGCAACGGGAAGTACAAAGCCATTTAATGTGCCTACAAACACGAGCACTTTCACCGGCCGGCCTACCAAGAGGAAAATGAGGGTAGAAATGAGTATGAAAACAATGGTAATATAAGATTGATATTGCTCCACAAAAGGATGAAACGACCTCAGAAACGAAATGGAAGTATATGCCGCACCCACCACAGAAGTAATCGCCGCCGCCCAGATCATCAACCCAAATAACTGCTTGCCGAATGCACCAGCAGCACTTTCGAACACCGAAGCGGCCGGGTTGTCCGGATTGATGCTCGCACCGGTAAGTATAATGCCCAGCGTGGCCAGGAACAGCAAATAGCGGATCAATGCCGTGATGAGTATGCCGGTAGATGCACCGCGGTTTACTTCCTTCAACGCGCCTTCGCCCCGTACGCCCGAGTCGAGCAGGCGGTGCGCGCCTGCGAAGGAGATATACCCGCCCACGGTGCCGCCTACGAGGGTGAGGGTGGCAACTGGGTCGAATTTTTCGGGGAAAAAGGTGTGTTGGATGGCAATTCCCAGTGGCGGATGCGAGGTGAATGCGACGTAAAGAATGAGGGCTATCATGACAAAGCCGAGGATTTTGGCGAAGCTGTCCATGGCCTTTCCGGCTTCTTTAAATAGAAAAATACCGATCGCAATGGCTGCGCTGAGAATCGCGCCGGTTTGGGCGGGAACGCCCGTGATAGCTTCGATGCCGAGGCCTGCTCCGGCCACATTGCCGATGTTGAATGCTAACCCGCCCGCTACGATAAGGAATGCGAGGAGGTAGCCCAGGCCCGGAAAAAGGTCGTTGGCGAGGTCCTGGGCGCGCTTGCCGGATACGGTGATGATTTGCCAGATGTTGAACTGAACGGCCAGGTCGATCAGGATCGAAAGCA
>CAMLNK010000176.1 GCA_946481035.1 uncultured Dyadobacter sp.
CCATGTTGGATTTCAATGTAATGTCCGGTTTGGCCGGGTCAACAATGTAAATGCGCTTGCCGATGGGAACGTAATGGACCAGTCCGGCTGCCGGGTATACCGCCAGCGACGTCCCGATTACGAGGAACAAATCCGCCTGTTCGGTCACATCCACGGCTATTTCCATCATGGGCACTTCTTCGCCGAACCACACGATATGCGGCCGCAACTGGCTCCCTAGCTCGCACAAATCGCCTGTTTTAAGCTCCCAGCCCGTCATTTCATATACCAGCTTCGGATCTTTCGTGCTTCGCGATTTAAATAGCTCTCCGTGCAAATGGATTACTTTCGTGGAGCCTGCGATTTCGTGCAGATTGTCGACGTTCTGCGTCACAATCGTTACGTCGAAGTGTTTTTCCAGTTCCGCCAGCGCGTAATGTGCCGCATTAGGCTTCACATCGGCTGCCTGTTTCCGGCGCTCGTTATAGAAATCGAGCACCAGTTGCTGGTTACGGAGCCAGCCTTCCGGCGTGGCCACGTCCTCAATGCGGTAATTATCCCAAAGCCCATTATTATCTCTAAAAGTACTGATCCCGCTTTCTGCGCTGATCCCTGCTCCGGAAAGTACGACTAGTTTTTTCATGGGCTTTTTCGTGTTTATCGTGGATAATAGCGGCTCGTACCGCGATGTTTTCGTGCAATGCTACTTTTTGGCAGCTTTTTTAGCTGCCGGCTTCTTAGCCGCCGGAGCTTTTGCCGCAGCCGCAGCAGGTTTTTTTGCACCACCACGTCCCGCAGGCTTATCCGGCGTTTCAGCCGCCAGTTTCAACACTTGTTCGTAAGTAAGCGAAGCAGGTTCGGTACCTTTCGGGATCTTCACATTCTTTTTACCAAAAGCAATGTAAGGCCCGTACCGCCCGTTCAAAACCTTCGCCTCCGGATCTTCCGCAAACTCTTTAATCGTGCGGTTAGAATCCTGCAAACGCTTTTCGCCGATGATCTCGATCAATCGGTCCTCGGTCACAGCCATCGGATCGTCGGTCTTCGCCAGCGAGTAATATTTGCCGTCGTGCTTTACATAAGGACCGAATTTGCCGACATTCACGACCATATCCTTGTCCTCGAAGAAGCCGACCTGGCGAGGCAGCTTGAACAACTCAAATGCCTCTTCCAGCGTAATCGTTTCCATCAACTGGCCCTTCTGCAAGCTCGCAAAACGGGGTTTTTCTTCATCTTCCACATCGCCGATCTGCACATAAGGCCCGTACTTTCCGATTCTGACAGAAACTTTCTTGCCCGTCACAGGATCTTCTCCCAAATCACGCGAGGTAAGGCTCTTGTCAATCGCTTCCTCACGCGCCTCGGCAACTTTCTTCTGGAATGGCGTGTAAAAGTCCTTGATCATCTGCTGCCAGCCCAACTGGCCTTCCGCAATGTGGTCGAAGTCTTTCTCAACATTCGCTGTAAATGAGTAGTCGACGATGTCCTGGAAATGGCTCACGAGAAAATCGTTCACCACCATTCCGGTGCTGGTAGGGAAGAGTTTAGCCTTTTCCGAACCATAGACTTCTTTATTGACCTTGCTTTTGATCTGCTCGTTGGCAAGGGTCATTTCCTTGAATTCCCTTTCAAAACCCTGACGGTCTTCTTTGACGATATATTCCCGTTTCAGGATCGTCGAGATCGTGGGCGCGTAGGTAGACGGCCTTCCGATCCCCATTTCTTCCAGTTTCTTCACCAGACTCGCCTCCGTATAGCGGGGCGGGTTACGGGTAAATCGCTCCGTTGCTTTCATATCCGCCAGTTTCAGGATCTGACCGATATTCAGCGGAGGAAGCATTCCTTTTTGTTCTTCATCACCTTCATCATCGCTGGATTCCAGGTATACTTTCAGGAATCCTTCGAATTTGATCACCTCGCCTTGCGCTACCAGTTCTTCCGAGGTCGTCGAAATGCCGATCGTGGCCGTGGTACGCTCCAATTGCGCGTCCGACATTTGCGAGGCTATGGCACGTTTCCAGATCAGCTCGTACAAGCGTTGCTCGTTGCGGTCGCTGCTGCCTACCAGCGTAGAGAAGTCGGTAGGGCGGATCGCTTCGTGCGCTTCTTGTGCCGACTCGGACTTGGTTTTGAATATACGACGGTTATAGTATTCGTCCCCATATTCTTTCGTGATCTGCTGCTTTGACTTATCCAACGCTTCTTCCGACAGATTTGTAGAGTCGGTACGCATGTATGAAATCTTACCGGCTTCGTACAGGCGCTGTGCGACGGTCATCGTTTGCGCTACTGAAAAACTCAGCTTGCGGGATGCTTCCTGTTGTAATGTAGAAGTTGTAAATGGCGGTGCAGGTGTTTTTTTAGCAGGTTTTACTTCAAGATTACGGATCGAGAACTGTGCCCCGATGCATTTTTCCAGAAACTGGTAAGCTTCCTGTTCGGTAGGGAAGTTCTTGGCCAGCTCGGCATTCAATACTTTACCATTACCTAAATCGAAATGCGCGGTTACCTTAAAACTGCTTTTCGACCTGAACGCGTCGATTTCCCGTTCGCGTTCCACTATTATACGTACGGCCACCGATTGTACCCGGCCGGCCGAAAGGTTTGATTTACCGATCCTGATCTTTTTCCAAAGTACGGGTGACAGTTCGTAACCCACAAGGCGGTCGAGAATACGGCGTGCCTGCTGGGCGTCTACCAGGGCCGTGTCGATGGTCCGCGGCTTTTCGATGGCATTCCGAAGCGCGGTTTTGGTGATCTCCCGGAACACGATCCGCTTGGTATTGTCGGGCAGGCCCAGGGCCTCCTTCAAATGCCAGGAAATAGCCTCTCCCTCGCGGTCATCATCGGTCGCGAGCCAAACCTCTGCATCTTTTGCCAGTTTTTTGAGCTCTGAAATGACTTTGACTTTATCGGAGGAGATTTCGTAAGAGGGTTGGAAACCATGCTCAACATCAACACCCATATCATGTTCCGGGAGGTCACGAACATGTCCGAAACTGGACTTGACAGTGAAATCCTGCCCTAGGTAACTTTCTATGGTTTTGGCCTTCGCCGGTGACTCTACGATCACCAGATTTTTTGACATAACTTTGGATTTAAGGACCTGGTCGCACTTTGAATGTCCAAATATAGGGCACAATCCGAGAAAAAATCAAAGCCCAAATAAAAGGTGAGCGAAAAACGGAGCGCGCCGCAGAGCCTCCCGAAGGGGGTATTTCAAATTATCTGCTGAATACACAGGTTGTCAGAACAAAAATTTTTTTGCGAAGGTTATCTAAATGTACGATTAGAATATACTGGTTTTAAATAGTAGGGAAAATCGGCCGGAATGCCTCCGTATATTCTGTAATTTCGTACTTTCGCCCGTTTTATTGACAACAGATATTGCCTTTAACATTGAAAAGATTTCATCATGAATATCTATCAGGATTACATTAAAGAGATTGAAGAAAGAAAAACCCAGGGGCTTCACCCGAAGCCGATTGATGGTGCTGAATTGCTGGGCGAAATCATCGCACAGATTAAAGATTCTGGAAACGAGTACCGGGAAGACTCTCTTAAATTTTTTATTTACAACACTTTACCAGGAACCACCAGTGCTGCCGGCGTAAAAGCCAGGTTTTTGAAGGAGATCATTCTGGGGGAGTCCGTAGTAGAAGAAATATCACCTGCATTTGCTTTTGAGCTGCTGTCGCACATGAAAGGCGGCCCTTCGATCAGTGTATTGCTCGACCTGGCCCTGGGTGACGACGCCGCTATCGCAAAACAAGCTGCGGAAGTTCTTAAAACACAGGTTTTCCTTTATGATGCGGACACCGACCGTCTGAAAGAGGCATTCAAAAGCGGCAGCGAAATCGCGAAAGACATTTTGGAAAGCTACGCGAAGGCTGAGTTCTTTACGAAACTGCCGGACGTGCCCGAAGAAATTCATATAGTTACGTTCATTGCAGGTGAGGGCGACATTTCAACCGATTTGCTTTCCCCCGGAAACCAGGCCCACTCGCGTTCCGACCGCGAATTGCATGGCCAATGCATGATCACGCCGAAGGCACAACAAGAAATCAGGTTGTTGCAGGAACAACATCCCGGCAAGAGCGTGATGCTGATCGCGGAAAAGGGTACCATGGGTGTGGGTTCGTCCCGGATGTCGGGTGTGAACAACGTGGCGCTTTGGACCGGTAAACAGGCAAGCCCATACGTTCCGTTCGTGAATATCGCTCCTATCGTGGGCGGTACCAACGGCATTTCGCCGATTTTCCTTACCACAGTGGATGTTACCGGCGGTATTGGTATCGACCTCAAAAACTGGGTTAAAAAGGTAGACGCAGACGGTAATGTAGTGCGCAACGAGGGCGGCGATCCTATTCTGGAAGAAGTTTACTCGGTTGCTACGGGTACTGTTCTTACTATTAATACCAAAACAAAGAAACTTTATAACGGCGAGCAGGAGCTGATCGACATTTCGAAGGCGCTTACGCCTCAGAAAAAGGAATTCATCAGAGCAGGCGGATCATATGCGATTGTATTTGGTAAAAAAATCCAGACGGTAGCAGCGAAGATCCTGGGTATTGAACCTACGCCGGTATTCGCTCCGTCGAAAGAGATTTCCAACGAAGGGCAGGGACTTACGGCGGTTGAAAAAATCTTCAACAGAAATGCAGTTGGTACTACGCCGGGTAAGATTTTGCATGCCGGTTCGGATGTTCGCGTGGAGGTCAATATCGTCGGCTCACAGGATACGACGGGCCTTATGACTGCCCAGGAACTGGAATCGATGGCTGCGACGGTGATTTCGCCGATCGTCGACGGTGCGTACCAGTCGGGCTGCCATACCGCATCGGTTTGGGATAAAAAAGCGCAGGCTAACATCCCGAAACTAATGAAGTTTATGAACGAATTCGGTTTGATCACCGCCCGTGACCCGAAAGGAGAATACCATTCTATGACCGATGTAATCCACAAGGTGCTTAACGACATCACAGTGGACGAATGGGCGATCATCATCGGCGGCGACTCGCACACGAGGATGTCCAAAGGTGTTGCTTTCGGGGCCGACTCAGGAACCGTTGCAATTGCATTGGCTACCGGTGAAGCGTCCATGCCGATCCCTGAATCAGTGAAAGTGACATTCAAAGGTGACATGAAGGAGCACATGGATTTCCGTGATGTGGTTCATGCTACACAAGCCCAGATGTTGCAGCAGTTTGGTGGAGAGAACGTATTCCAGGGCCGCATTATCGAGGTTCACATCGGAACGCTGCCTGCCGACCAGGCATTTACATTTACCGACTGGACTGCGGAAATGAAGGCTAAGGCTTCTATCTGCATTTCAGAAGACGACACGCTGATCGAATCACTGGAAATTGCGAAAAACAGAATCCAGATCATGATCGACAAGGGCATGGATAACCACAAACAGGTTCTTCAAGGCTTGATCAATAAGGCTGATAAGCGCATTGCAGAGATCAAATCCGGTGAAAAACCAGCGCTGACTCCGGATGTGAATGCGAAATATTACGCGGAAGTGGTGGTGGACCTGGACGTGATCGTTGAGCCGATGATCGCAGACCCGGATGTGAACAATAAAGATGTTTCCAAAAGATATACGCACGATACGATCCGGCCTATCTCTTTCTACGGAGATGATAAAAAGGTAGACCTCGGTTTTGTTGGTTCATGTATGGTGCACAAGGGAGACTTGAAAATTGTTTCTCAAATGCTCAAAAACCTGGAAGAACAGCAAGGCAAGGTGGAATTCCACGCACCGCTTGTGGTGGCAGCGCCTACCTATAATATCATCGAAGAGCTGAAAACCGAAGGAGACTGGGACGTGTTGCAGAAATACTCCGGTTTCGAATTCGACGATAATGCTCCGAAAGTAGCCGCACGCACCGAATACGAAAATATGATGTACCTGGAACGCCCGGGCTGTAACCTTTGCATGGGTAACCAGGAAAAAGCAGCCAAAGGGGATACCGTTCTGGCAACCTCAACCCGTCTTTTCCAGGGCAGGGTCGTGGAAGATTCAGATCGCAAAAAAGGAGAGTCGCTGCTTGCATCTACGCCGGTTGTAGTGCTTTCGGCCATTCTTGGACGCATTCCTAATATGGATGAGTACAAAGCCGCGGTGGTGGGCATTGACCTGACCAAGTTCGCACCTCCCATCAAGACCCTGAGCAGGTAGTCACTGGTGGTACAGTTGTTGATAAGTGTGAATGTGTAATCATTAATTTGAGAGATATGGCGTTTGACTTAGATATGATCAAGGGTGTTTACGCCCGCATGGAACAAAGAATAGAAGCCGCCCGTAAGATTGTAGGGCGGCCTCTGACCTTGGCAGAGAAGATTTTATACTCCCACTTGTGGGAAGGAACCCCCACTCAGAGTTACGAACGTGGTAAATCGTACGTAGATTTTGCTCCCGACCGCGTTGCGATGCAGGATGCAACCGCACAGATGGCGCTTCTGCAATTCATGCAGGCAGGCCGCCCGAAAGTAGCGGTTCCTTCTACAGTTCACTGCGATCACCTTATTCAGGCTGAGGTGGGTGCTGCACAGGATTTGAAAAATGCCGTAGATAAGAATAAAGAAGTATACGATTTCCTTTCGTCCGTATCCAATAAATATGGTATCGGTTTCTGGCGCGCAGGCGCCGGGATCATCCACCAGGTAGTGCTCGAAAATTATGCATTCCCCGGCGGTATGATGATCGGTACCGACTCTCACACGCCTAACGCGGGTGGCTTGGGTATGATCGCGATCGGTGTCGGTGGTGCGGATGCGTCGGACGTGATGTCGGGCCTGGCATGGGAGCTTAAAATGCCGCGCCTGATCGGTGTAAAACTGACAGGCAGACTGAGTGGATGGACAGCTGCGAAAGACGTGATCCTTTGGGTTGCGGGCCAGCTTACGGTTAAAGGAGGCACAGGCTATGTAGTCGAATATTTCGGCGAGGGAGCTGAAAGCCTTTCTGCGACCGGCAAAGGTACCATCTGTAATATGGGTGCCGAAATCGGTGCAACCACTTCGATCTTCGCTTATGACGAGAAGAGCGCTGCTTACCTGAGAGCCACAGAGCGTGCCGACGTAGCAGATGCCGCGGATGCCATTAAGCAACACCTTCGCGCAGATGATGAAGTGTACGCTGATCCTGCAACTTATTACGATCAGCTGCTCGAACTCGATCTGTCTACGCTCGAACCGCATATCAACGGACCATTTACGCCGGATCTGGCCTGGCCGCTTTCCAAATTCGCTACGGCGGTCAAAGAAAACGGTTGGCCCGAAGTGCTTTCGGTGGGTCTGATCGGGTCTTGTACCAACTCTTCCTATGAAGACGTGAGCCGCGCAGCTTCGCTGGCCCGGCAGGCTGTTGATAAGAAATTGCAGGTAACCTCCGAATATACCATTACACCCGGTTCGGAACAGGTAAGATACACGGTAGAGCGCGACGGCTTCCTCGATACATTCGAGCAAATCGGCGGGGTGGTGCTCGCCAATGCCTGCG
>CAMLNK010000177.1 GCA_946481035.1 uncultured Dyadobacter sp.
AGATGAGTCTATGAGTTGAAATGCGTTTCTCCTTGTAGACTCATTTTTTTAGCATGTCTCTTAGCCTGTTTGATTGAAAAGACTGTAACCCCGCTGATAACCTAAATTCACGATGAAATTGTTTGTTCAAAAAATCTGCTCCGTCGTAGCGTGCGCGACGCTCGCTGTACCCGCATTTGCGCAATATTCCGCCCATCCTGCATTACCACATTCCAAACACAAAACCGTCGTGATCGCCCACCGTGGTAACCACGTGAATGCGCCAGAGAATACGCTGGCATCTACACGCGAGGCTATCAGCTGCGGTGCCGACTACGTGGAGGTAGATTTAAGGACAACCAAAGATGGCCATCTTGTTGCGATGCACGACGGCAAAGTCGACCGGACTACCAATGGCGCAGGCAAAATAGCCGATATGACCTGGGCGGAAGTGGAGGAATTGCAGGTTTTCAACCGCAACAAAAAGACCCACCGCATTCCGGAATTCAAGGAAATACTAGCTGTCTGCAAAGGTAAAATCAATATTTACCTCGATTTCAAAGACGCCGACGTAGCCGAAACCTGGAAGGAGATCAAGGCTGCGGGAATGGAGCATCAGGTAGTGGTGTATTTAAATAAGGAGGAGCAATACAAAAAGTGGAAAGAAGCCGCGCCCGAGATACCGCTTATGACCAGCTTGCCTAAGGAGGTTACCAACAAGGAACAACTCGTTGCATTTCTAGGTCAAATGCATATTCAGGTTGTCGACAATATTACTAACCCTGAATTGCTGAAAGCGGCTCATGAGCATGGTCTCTCGGTTTGGTTGGATGTTCAAAGTCCTACCGAAGGGCCAGCCTCGTGGAATGAGGCATTGCATAAAGGGGTGCAGGGTTTGCAGACCGACAAGCCGGCTGAGATGGTAGATTATATCAAGAACCATTTGTGACGCTTAATTACGCGGCTGTGGTGTCTTCGTGGCGCTAAAAATCGGACAATCCGCATCGTGGGCTCCTGGCAGGTAGCCTGTACTCATTAAGAATTCATTCACAATCTCGCCGCCCGTAAACTTAAAAGTCTTCTTGAAAAGCTTGACCCATTGCTCTTTGGTCAATGGATGATGTGCGTCGATCCAGCCTTTGAATGAGCCGTATTCCAGCTTCAATTCGAGGATTTTCTGTGCATTTACAATAGCTGCATTCACTTTCAGGCGGTTGCGGACAATGCCCGGATCGGCCAGGAGCCGCTCGCGGTCGGCTTCGTCGTAAGCCGCTACTTTTTCAATGGAGAAATTATCATAAGCGGCCCGGAAGCTGTCCTGCTTACGGAGCATCAGCGTCCAGCTGAGGCCTGCCTGGTTGATTTCCAGCAAGAGCCGCCCGAAGAGCTCGTCGTCATCTTCGATCGGGAAGCCGTACTGGTTATCGTGGTAATGCTTGTGGAGCAGGTAATCAGCCTGCTCCGAGGGGTTGTTGATGATGTAAGTGCAATATGACATCGCGTAAAATCTTTAAAAATACCTTGTTTGAAAGGGCATGGCTAACAGATGACTTTGCAAAATTGAAGTCTTCGAGTGACAACCCTATGTCAGCAGCATTTCAATTTTTTTCACGGTGTCTCCGAGCTTTCATTCTGCGTACCTGTTGCTGCATCCAGGGATAGCTGATATACACAACTTTCGTGGCGCCTATACCTATGCCCGCGCCCATGAGCACGTCTGCGAGCCAGTGGTGGTTGCCGAGCACACGCATGGCGCCTACCGTAGTAGCCGTGCCGTAACCGCCTATACTATATAATATGCTCCGCTGGCCGTATTCCTCGTGCAGGATAGTGGCATTGGTGAATGCGGTAGTACTGTGCCCCGAGGGAAATGAATGGTAATCTTCACCATTCGGCCGCGGATAGCGCACAATGCGTTTCAAACTTTGGGTAACGCCCTGTGCGATGACATTGGAAAGTATTGCCAGAATCACCTGATCGCCCAATTTGTGTTTTCCCTTCACGCCCGCGGATGCGAGCCCGAGGCTCACCACGCCCGGCGCGTAGGGGAGGTACTCGTCGACTTTGGTGCGGTAATTGGGATAATTTGATACCACGCGCTCCTGCAAATGCCGGCTGATTTTTCCCTGAACAATGAGCCCGGCCAACCCGAGCGAGACAGGGGGAATAACATCCCCGGCCGTTACCTTCCAAAGTTTGGTAGAATCCTCCTGCGCAAATGCGGCCTCGGGTAGTATTTGCAGACAAAGAAAAAGGCATATCAAATATGCCTTTGTAAATTTTGGTATCATAAAATAGCTTCTCTCACACGTACAAGTCTTTCCAACAGCCCTTCCAGCTGATCGAGCGGGAGCATATTGGCGCCGTCGGATTTGGCTTCGGCGGGGTTGAAATGGGTTTCTATAAAAAGACCGTCGGCGCCCACGGCAATGGCTGCTTTGGCGATGGTTTCGATGAGTTTGGGTTTGCCGCCGGTTACGCCGGATGATTGATTGGGTTGTTGCAACGAATGCGTACAGTCCATCACCACAGGCACACCGAATGCAGCCATTTCGGGCAGGTTACGATAATCTACAACGAGGTCGCCATAGCCGAAGCTGTTGCCGCGGTCGGTCAGGATTACTTGTGCATTGGGATTTACTTCATTGATTTTTTCAGCTGCAAATTTCATGGATGCGCCAGAAAGGAATTGTCCTTTCTTCACATTTACAGCCTTATCCGTGCGAGCGGCGGCCGCGAGGAGCTCGGTTTGGCGGCAGAGAAATGCCGGAATTTGCAGCACGTCCACATACTCGGCGGCAAATGCGGCTTCATGTGATTCGTGGATGTCGGTAACAGTAGGAATGCCAAATGTCTGACTTACTTCCTGCAAGATTTTCAGTGCTTTTTCATCGCCGATCCCGGTAAAAGAATCGATCTTGGTGCGGTTGGCTTTGCGGTAAGAGCCCTTGAATATATAAGGAATGCGAAGGCGGTCGGTAACGGTTACGATATGTTCGGCGATCCGCAGGGCCATATCCCTTCCTTCGATCGCACAGGGGCCTGCCATGAGGAAAAAGTTGGTCGAATCGGTATTTTTCAACTTCGGTATCGAGATCATACTGGTGTTGGTATAGATATTGATAAATGTTTCGCGAATGTACGGCTATCCGTCCTGTTCTCTTTGTAGTGTGGATATTTCTTGAAATTAAACCCTCTTAAAAGGCTGATTTCCTGCTTTTTTTTATTTTAAACAAGGATTGTGCAATAAAATGCCCTGTTTAAAAAATTTTTGAAAAAGTGAACTGAAATATCTTTCTTTGTGGCGATTTTAACCAAAAAGTGATTATAAAATGTCAGCAATTGCAGAAAGAGTTAAGCAAATTATCGTCGAAAAACTCGGCGTAGAAGAGTCGGAGGTTACACCGGAAGCAAACTTCCAGAACGACTTGGGAGCGGACTCTCTAGACACCGTTGAGTTGATTATGGAATTCGAAAAAGAATTCAATCTTTCTATCCCTGACGATCAGGCAGAGAACATCGGTACAGTTGGTCAGGCTGTTGCATATCTGGAAGAAAACGTGAAGTAATCTCGGTTTTTACCAGTACAATCTTCTATTCTGTCCCAATTTTATGAGTTTTAAGCGAGTTGTAATTACAGGTATGGGCGCATTGACGCCCGTTGGCAATGATGTTCCTACCTTTTGGTCAAATCTGGTTGCAGGCGTAAGCGGTGCAGCCCCCATCACGCGGTTCGATGCTGAAAAGTTTCGTACGCGTTTCGCCTGTGAGGTGAAGGGATTGGACGTCACGAATTACATCCCGCGGCAAGAAGCCCGTAAAATGGACCCCTTTACACAATACGCCGTCATCGCGGCTGATGAAGCGATGAAGGACGCCGGCTTTGACGCAGATACGCTTGATCTCGACAAAGCCGGTGTAATTTGGGGCTCCGGTATCGGTGGCCTCAAAACTTTCGAGGAAGAAGTGATGAACTTCTCCGAGAACGGCAGAACACCCCGCTTCAATCCTTTCTTTATCCCGAAAATGATCGTCGACAGCGCTTCCGGCGTATTGTCAATTCGCTATGGTTTCCGGGGACCCAATTTTATCACGGTATCGGCTTGTGCTTCGGCAACCAATGCATTGATCGACGCATTCAACTATATCAAACTCGGTTTGATGAATGTGTGTATCTCCGGCGGTTCGGAAGCGGCGGTGACGATTGCCGGTGTGGGTGGTTTCAATGCATTAAAGGCATTGTCCGAAAGAAACGATTCGCCTGAAACTGCTTCGCGCCCTTATGACAAGGATCGTGACGGTTTCGTGCTTGGAGAAGGTGGGGCGGCGATCATTTTGGAAGAACTCGAACATGCGAAAGCACGGGGAGCCAAAATTTACGCCGAAATGATCGGTGCGGGTATGTCGTCCGACGCCTATCACATCACTGCTCCGCATCCGGAAGGGCTCGGGGCGTACATTGTAATGAAAAATGCAGTCGAGAATGCAGGTATCAAGCCTGAGGAGATCGACTACATCAACACCCACGGTACATCTACCCCGATCGGTGATCCGCAGGAGATCAAAGCCATAGAAAAATTCTTCGGCGAGCATGCATATGATCTGAATATCAGCTCTACGAAATCGATGACAGGGCATTTATTGGGAGGAGCAGGAGCGATTGAAGCTGCCGCCTGTATCATGGCGATCAAAGACCAGGTCGTGCCGCCTACCATTAACCACTTTACCGACGATCCGGAAATCAATCCGCGGTTGAAGCTTACATTCAATAAAGCTGAAAAACGTCGCGTAAATATCGCTTTGAGCAATACTTTCGGTTTCGGAGGTCATAATGCGTCAGTCGTTTTCAAGAAATACGAAGACTGATTAAATCTCTACCATTGGCAAAGCGAATTCTTATACCGATACTTTCCCTATTCAGGACCGGAAGTGCTGAGGATAAAAAATTTAAGGAGTCGATTGCGCATGTTATAGGCGACAAGCCTTCCAATCTCGGCGTTTATCAGCTGGCTTTCAGGCACACCTCCGCTTCCCGCGAAACCGCTATCAAGGGTTTCAGGGAATCGAACGAGCGTTTGGAATACCTGGGCGACGCGGTGCTGGGCATGGTGGTAGCAGAATTTCTTTTTACCAAATATCCCTACAAAGACGAAGGCTTCCTCACCGAAATCCGTTCCCGGATCGTTAACCGCGAGTCGCTGAACCAGATTTCGCGTAAGCTCGGCCTCGATCGCCTGATCGAATACGACGGCAACCGCCGCGGTATGTCGCCCCGCTCATCCATGTACGGCGATGCGCTCGAAGCATTCGTAGGGGCCATTTACCTCGATAAGGGCTTCCGTTTCACGCGGACCTTCATCATCAGCAAGCTCATCACGCATTACGATCTGGACAGCATTATCCAGAACAATGTGAACTTCAAAAGCCTCATCATCGAATGGGCGCAGCGCGAAGGCAAGGAAATCCGTTTCGAAATACTCGAAGAAAGGGGCACCCGCCACCACCGCGAATTCATTTCTCAGATCCTCGTCAACGACGAGCCTTTCGCAACAGGTAATGGCTTTACCAAAAAGAAAGCCGAGCAATCCGCCTCCGAGCAAGCCTGCGCGATCCTTGAATTGAAATAACCTTACTTACTTCTGAATATATGCTCATTGGTTTTCCAATGGGCTAATGGCGTTTTGTCACTTTATAAAAAATAAAGTCGGTCATTTTGTCTGCATTAAAAGCGGTATTTAACCGAAATCGGCCATTTTGTCGCTAATTTTTCGATTTTTCAAGCTCGGAACAGAAGTTGTTAAATAAAGGGCATAACCGCAAGGTTAGAGGAAACTGAAAAACTAAAAACAAAAACCTTTATAGCAATGAGCACATTAGTCAAACATTTCGCAGGTCCTTCTTATTTGAACGGATTTTTTGGTAAGGATCTTTTTAACGAATACAACACTCCTGCATTTGCAGGCACCGTACCAGCTGTGAACGTGGTTGAAAACGAAGAAGGCTTCCGCATCGAAGTTGCGGCTCCCGGCCTTCAAAAATCTGACTTCAAACTCAACCTCGAAAAAAATCAACTGACCATTTCAGCTGAGAAAGAGCAGAAGGAAGAGAACAAAACCGAGAAGTATACCAGGAAAGAATTCAAATACTCGTCTTTCCAAAGGACCTTCACATTGCCCAACACCGTTGACGGCGACAGGATCGAAGCTAACTATGCCGATGGCATCCTGAGCATCGCATTGCCGAAACGTGAGGAAGCGAAAGAAAAACCAGCCCGCCTGATTGAGATCGCTTAATCGGCCGCACTTACATAATGGGCGTTATTCGAAAGGATAACGCCTTTTTTATGGGGCCGGTGGATAATCCCCTGGCAGGATATTTTAGTAAATTCCCAAATCAAATATCTTTGTTAAAAGATGTTAAACGAATCTACGACGGGAATAATTTGTTGATCGATTTGCGTTATTTGTCCATAAAAATATAACCCCAACATATGTCTATGAAAACAAATTGGAAAGGTTTGGTGTTGGTTGGGTTGATTTCAAGTGCGTCAACCATAGCTGGCCTCAAACTACTTGGTCCTGATAGTGATAGAGATGTAATTTTCAAAGAAGCAGGTTCCGAAAATATAGCACGTTTTACCTCGGCAGGCGCTCCTGCGGGTGCTCCTGGTGATTTCGTTTACGCAGCCGAGGCTACCACGCCGACGGTCGTTCACATCAAATCGACCGTTACCCGCCAGGCATACCGCGGCCAGCAGATTCCCGATATTTTCAGGGATTTCTTCGGCGATGATTTCGGAGGAGGCCAACGCGGCCCGCAGCAGTCGGAAGCAACCGGTTCGGGCGTAATCATTTCAAATGATGGATACATTGTTACCAACAACCACGTGGTAGAAGGTGCGCAGGAACTCGAAGTAACCCTGCACAACAAGAGCAAATTCCGTGCAAAAGTGATCGGTACCGACCCTTCTACGGATATTGCGGTGATTAAAATTGAAGGTAAAGACTTGCCCGCGGTAACGTTGGGTAATTCGGACGCCGTGAAAGTAGGGGAGTGGGTAGTTGCCGTGGGTAACCCTTTCAACCTCGAATCGACCGTAACAGCGGGTATTGTAAGTGCAAAAGGCCGTGGTTTGGGCATTATCGGCCAGTCGAGCCGTCGTAACAATATGCAGCCAACCGCCGCCGCAGCCGGTGATTCGCCACTGGAATCGTTCATCCAGACCGACGCCGTTGTGAATCCTGGAAATAGTGGTGGTGCATTGGTGAACCTGAAAGGCGAGCTGATTGGTATCAACACCGCCATCGCCAGTCCGACGGGTAGTTTTGCAGGTTACGCATTTGCGGTGCCTTCGAGCATTGTTAAAAAAGTATCGAGCGATCTGATCAAATTCGGTAATGTGCAACGAGGCTATCTGGGTATTTCGCTCGACGACCTCGACAGCAGAAAAGCCGAAGAATACGGTGTGAAGGTGAATGATGGCGTGTACGTACGTGA
>CAMLNK010000178.1 GCA_946481035.1 uncultured Dyadobacter sp.
CCAGCGATATTACTTGCCTGGAAGGTGTCGGTAATTACACATTTGTATACACCCGGCATGAAAAGCACCTGGTTTCAAAATGTCTGAAAGAAGTACAGGATGAACTGAGCAGCGATTTTTTACGAATCCACAAATCATACAGCATCAATGCGCGCCATATCGCATCCCGCTGGCCCGATTACATTCACCTGAGCTGCGGCAAAGTGATCCCTATCGCCCGCAGACGCATCCGCGAGACGCACGAGATATTAGGCAGAATGGCGCTTTCGGCGTAGCAGGTCAATATTGAGGTGAATGGCCGTCAGGATTTATGAAATGCTCATAAATCCTGACGGCTTTTTTTTAGTATGCCCATTTCACATAAGCCGAAGCCCATGTAAAACCGGCTCCGAATGCGGAGAATATCAGGTTATCGCCCTTTTTGAGCTGCTTTTCATAGTCCCACAGGCAAAGCGGGATAGTGGCGGCGGTAGTATTCCCGTAATGTGCGATGTTCATCATTACTTTGTCCATTCCCACGCCCATGCGGTTTGCTGTTGCCTCGATAATGCGGCGGTTGGCCTGGTGCGGCACCAGCCATGCTACGTCGTCGTGGGTGAGGTTGTTCCGTTCCATCATTTCCGCCGAAACATCGGCCATGTTGCGTACGGCCGATTTGAACACCTGCTGGCCGTCCTGATGCAGGAAATGCATGCGCGCATCGACGGTTTCGTGGCTGGCGGGGAACCGGCTTCCGCCTCCGCGCTGCACCAGATTGTTGTAACCCACGCCGTCGGAGCGGATCAACGTATCGATCACCCCGTAGCCGTCGGTGTTTGGTTCGAGCAATACGGCACCGGCGCCGTCGCCGAAGAGAATGCAAGTGCGGCGGTCGGTATAATCCATGACGGCCGACATTTTGTCCGTTCCTACCACCACGACCTTTTTATATTTGCCGGTTTCGATAAACTGGGCGCCGAGTTCGAGGCCGTAAACGAATCCCGAGCAGGCTGCATTCACGTCGAAGCTACCGATGTTGCGTATACCCAGCTGGTCGCAGATGAGGTTGGCGGTACTGGGGAAAACGAAATCGGGGGTAATGGTTGCGCAAATGAGGAGGTCTATTTCAGCGGGATCGGTGTTGGTTTTTTCGAGGAGGCCCTTTACGGCTCTGGCACCCATGTGCGAGCTCCCGAGTCCGGGTTCTTTCAGGATCCGGCGTTCCTTGATGCCGGTCCTGCTTACGATCCATTCATCGCTGGTATCAACGAGTGTCTCCAATTCGGCGTTTGTAAGAATATAGTCGGGTACATATCCTTCGATGCCTGAAATGGAGGCTTTTACTTGTTTCATATTCTATTTTAATACTGGTAAATTTCGCTGTTTGGGGATTCTTTTGCCCTAAACAACAAATATGCACCACAAAAGTGCGCATTCTGCACCTTTCAATGGATTTTTTGGGAAGTTAATTTGAAAAGAAAAATTCTAGGGGACAATGCGTATTTCGACACGCCGGTTTAGCCTGCGGTTCGCTTCGCAATCGTTCGGCGCCACGGGCAGCTCTCCGCCAAAGGCCCTTCCGCGAATGCGGCCCAATTCGATGCGCCTGGAAACCAGGTATTTTTTGACCTCATCCACGCGGTCGAAAGAAAGCAGGAGGTTTTTCCGGGAGTCGCCCACGTCGTCGGTATGCCCATACAGCTCGATCCGCGGGGCGGTGTTCCTGACCAGATAGTCGGCCAGGATTTCCAACTCATAATTGCTCTCCGGCAGCATTTCCGGCTCGCTTTGGGTAAAGAGCAAAACCGTTTCGACCTCCTCTTTCAGGTCCAGTTCCGACACGGGAGCCGCCGTTGTTTTGCCTGAATCGTCGTTTTCTAACGGCGTTAAATAAAAAATCTTCGTTGGCCGGAGGCTGCGGGCCGCTATCGCCTCGGAATGCGTTTGGTAGCCGTCGGCGTGGATCGAGATAACGCCATTCCCGCTGGCCGACATCTTGAACTGGTAGCCGCCGTCTTCGTAAAGCGGGACAACCAGGTCTTCCGGACGCTGGCCAACCACCATAATCGTGGCCTGTACGGGCTGCAAGGTATATTTGTCGAGAACACGTACGGTTACGCGGCTTCGTTGGGGAATGATCGTAGGCTGTTTCGGAGCGATATCGGCTCGCTGCTGGCCAAATGCGGCAAAGCCTGCCGCGATGGCCAAGAATAGGGTGGTTGTAAAAGTTTTCATTCAAGCTGCGGTTAGGTTGAACAATCGAATTTTACAAGCAGGGAATTATTATTATAAATATATAAAGGTTATTTATAGATAATACAATACCGGGCACTTTTTTTCAGGGCAATGTTTTGAAGTTAGGTTGGAGGGGAACGTACCTGGGGGCGGGGGAGACGCCGTAGCCGTATACCGACAATTTCGTTTGCGGCGGCTCGTGAGCCGATAAATTCACTTTGCGGTTGCGAAAAAGCTTTTCCAGCTCGTCTTTGATCAGGACCGGTGCCTTCCAGGGTTCCAGTTTCATTTTTTTGCTGAAAAGCTTGGGCACTTCTTCCTTGACTTTCAATGGCAGCTTGTCCAGTTCGGGGTCAAACAGAATACTGATCGTGTACCAAACAGCGATTGGTTTACCGTCTTTTTGCGCAGGCGTCCATTTGGGCATCAGCTCTACGAGCCGAAGCGCCTCTTCGTCAAGCTCAATACCAGGGCTCCTGACGATCCGGCCGCTGCTGATATTGCCTTCGTCGTCGATCAGGAACGAGACCTGGACCGGCCCCTGGACGCCCGACTTCAGTGCTTCCTCGGGGTATTTGAGGTTGTTGGCCAGGAATTTGGTTAATCCCCTGAAATAGGGCCAGCGGTCGAGCCTTAGGGAAGAGCTGCTTTCGGTTCCCTGGTTGACTTCCGCATCCTTTTTTGAAAGTTTTGATTGGGCCTTCATACGCAAGGCCAGCGCCTGCGGGCGTGTTTTCAGCGAAATGAAATACTCGTCGGCGGACTTTCCGATCGGTATTTGCCGTGTTTCAAAATTCGGGTGTTTTATGATCAGCATTCCGCTCAACGGCGCGTCTGCGATTTCAAAACTTCCTGCAACGTTGGTTACCGTACTGCGTTCTGATCCCACCACCAGCACGGCTGCATTAACTACCGGTCGCGCGGATTCGTCGGTGATCGTGCCTGTAATCCGCCTGGTCTGAGGAAACGCTACCCGGAGGTCCAGGCTGTCGGAAATCGTAATTTCGGCCGCCGCCCGCATCTCTACCAGGGCCAGCAGGGCGATGAAGATATATTTTAGAGGAAGCGATGGAGGCATTCTGTGCAGCATGAGTTTCCTGGTGTTTGAATGGGCAGATATTCACTCAACTATACCTTTTTTTCATAAACGATTGTAATTCAAATATTGGATACGCAAACGGCCTCGGAATGTGTAAAATTTTTGAAATAATTCCATGATCACCGGATCGGTCGCAGGATCATTGGAAAGGGGTTATATTGGAAAAACGTTTTACATTCGGCGAAATAGTTAATAGTTCATCCATCAACAACACTATCCACTCACTTCACCCATGGAAAATCTGCGAGCGGACATCATATTTTATAGCTCTCCCGCCTGCTGGACGACGAGCGCTTGAAACAGGGCAAAAGGTTCGGAAAGGAGCGGGCAAACATTTCGAAAGTGATTTCGACCGGGAGCTGAAAAAGTGGAAGTTGACGTAGCGCTTCTTGCCCCGGTGTTCCTGCCATTAATCCCAAATCTGTATCTGTTCATATTGAGAATAATTCAGCAGCTTTGCACAAAAAGCAGCGTGCCGAAATGGCCTGTTGCGGAGTACCGAATGATATTTTGTTATGAATGATTCACTTAAACTGACGATCGCTGATAGCGAAGCGCATTTCGAAGACGGAAAAAGGCTTTTCCGGGAGTATGCGGCGGCGTTGCCCATTGACCTCGCTTTTCAAGGCTTTGAAGAAGAACTGGTTACGGTGCGGGAGCAATACGGGCCGCCCTCGGGTGCGCTGGTGCTTGCGTATGCGGGCGAGCGTGCAGTCGGATGCGCGGGTGTGCGCAGTAAGGGTGCCGGGATTGCGGAGTTGAAGCGGATGTATGTACAGCCGGAATATCGCGGGCATCAGCTCGGACGACTGCTGCTGGAAAGATCTGTTTCCATTGCCAAAGATCTGGGATACGAGAAGCTCCGGCTCGATACGCTTGCGAGTATGACCGGCGCGCGCAGATTGTACGAATCATTTGAATTCCAAGTGATACCCGCCTACTATGCCAACCCGCACGAGGATGTTATTTATATGGAAAAGGCGCTTTGATGAGCGTCTTTGGCTTGGGATATTCAGCGATAGCGCCGCATAAGCAGCGACAGCGGCCAAAACAGGGCGGTAACGATTGCCTTGCTCCAATCCGGGCGCTCCGGATTTTTTTGAACCGCTTTTACGCAGTACCAGATCAGGATGAATAGCGAAATCGTGAAAGCGAGTGCCATTGTGTTGTTGTTTTATTGATAATGTGTTGTAAATTAATGCATTATCAGGCAATGGCTAAAATATTCGTACCAACGGTAAAGAGCCGCATACAGGCGGAGCTTTACTCAAAATCATCTCATCCCATGCAAAACAGACTTCTGAGATTAGTACTGCTGGTAATCTGCTTCAACTTTATCAGCAAGCCGGCGAATTGTCAAAATCGCGACGCGATCAGCGACCGTGACGGAAATACCTATACTGTCAAGCTGATGCCTGATGGAAATCAGTGGATGACCCAGGATTTGAATATCCGGGTGGATAGCTCCTGGTGCTTTGCGGACGATCCTGCAAATTGTAAGATCTACGGCCGGCTATACACTTACTTTTCGGCCCCCGAAGCTTGCGAATTATTGGGCAACGGTTGGCATTTGCCGAGCCGCAAGGATTGGGAGGTTTTATCCGACCACTACGGAGGCGCCAGCAATAAGTCCGCCGATGGGGGCAAGAATGCCTATAAAGCATTGCAAACGGGCGGGGAGTCCGGGTTTAACGCCACATTGGGCGGAAACAGGGAGCTGACCGGCAAATATGCCCGTTTGAATGCCCACGGGTTCTATTGGACTACTACTGAAATCGACGCGAAAACAGCCTGGATATTTAATTTCGGCGCCGGGGGAAAAGCATTGCATTGCCAGGCCGGAATGGAAAAGCCCGAAGGCGGTTCGGTTCGCTGCATCAGAACGCTGGCGAAGCATTAATATCTGTCCGGATTGCCCCGCATGAATGTCCGTTTCGCACCATCTTTGGCAAAAGAGAAGGTTATAATTTTGTGTTGTTCATTGAAAATCAACACTTAAAATCATTACATCATGTCAGCACAAGATTTCAGCGCGGTGATCCTGGTGGATCAAACGCCGGAAGCGGTTTTTGAGGCGGTAACGAACGTCCGGGGATGGTGGTCGGAAGAAATTGAGGGAAACACTGCCGCGCTCAACGATGAGTTTAAATATCGTTTTGAAGATGTTCACCACTGCCATGTACGGCTCGTAGAAGTGGTCTCTGCACAAAAGGTTGTCTGGCTGATCCTGGACAACTATTTCAAATTTACCGAGGACGAAAAGGAGTGGACCGGTACCCACGTCGTTTTCGACATCACCCGAACGGGAAACCAGACCGAACTGAGAATGACCCACCAGGGCCTCGTTCCGGAGTACGAATGCTTCAACATCTGCCGTGACGCCTGGACTTTTTATATCAAGGACAGCTTGTATAACCTCATTACGGCCGGCATTGGCAAGCCCAACGCGACCGGCAAGCCGCAGACCGAGGATGAGAAGACGATTGTTGATGCGGAAAGGTGATCTACCCGGAAGGACTTGTTCAGTCGATCGAATCTAAGAATATACATAAAAAGGCGCCAGCATTACACTGGCGCCTTTTTATGCGATAGCTATTTTCCCCCACAACTTCGACAACTATTCAATTAAGCTTGTAGGCATCGGCCAGCTGCACCAATGCCTTGCGGTCGGAGATATTCAGTTTTTCAAAAATGCGCCGCCGGAAGGTGCTTACCGAGGTGTATTGGAGCTGCATCAATTCGCTGATCTGGGTAATGGTGTAGTCCTGAATAATGTACATCGCAACCTGAAACTCCCGGGGCGTCAGTCCGTCGAACGGATTCATCGATTTCCCGTTCAACGTGTCGTTCATAATAATTTCCGCCAGATCCGCACTCATGTATTTCTTTCCGGAAAGCACCACTTCCACGGCCCTGAGCAGGTCGTCGGGCGAGGCGTCCTTCTCGATATAACCGTGCGCGCCCATTTGCAGGGCCCGTTTTCCAAAAATCGACTCACTGTTCATCGAAACGATCAGGACTTTTGTGTCGGGATGAGAATTCCTGACCCAATGCAGTATCGTAACAGGGTCGGTGTCAGGCATGCTCAAATCCAGCAAAACAAGATCATAAGTGTTAATTTTGAGCTGAGTCATAATGGATTGGCTATCCCAGCCCTCGTCGATTTGTGCGTCAGCGAAATGGTTGAGTAGTGCCACTTTAAGCCCGTAACGAACCAATGAATGGTCGTCGGCAATCAATATCTTTTTCATAATGTGGTAAAATTGGGCGGAGCGGTGTCCGTCAGGATAGCTTCTTTTTTGTTAGGTTGGCCGGACAAAAGTCCGGAAATCGTTACGGTCGTTCCGTGACCGACAATGCTTTTTACTTCCAGCCTGCATTCGAGCCGGGCTACGAAATCGATGATGATCTGGTAGCCAAGCCGGCCGCTTTGCTCGATCCCCGCAGTGGTGAGCACTTGCTCGATGCGCCGGTTTATTTTGCTCAGGTCGGCAGGCGACATACCCCGCCCATTGTCCGACACAGAAAGTATCAGGTGTTTTTCATCAAGCTTGTCCAGCACAACCCTGATCTGACCGCCCGACGTGTATTTGTTGGAATTGTCAATCAGATTTCGGATCACAGCCTTCAATATCTCCCGGTTCGTAAAAATATCCCAGTTACCCGCATTCACGAATTCGAGGGTGTTATTTTTAAAAAGAAGCATTTCCTTGAAAAACTCCTCCAACTCGTCGGCCAGGCCGTCGAACGGGAACGGGCGCTTGCTGAGAAAGAAGCCTTCCTGCTGCGACTTGGTCCAGAGGTTAATCTCCTTTACAAATGCATGGATATTCGTAGCCGCTTTTTTAATTTCGGCAGTGCCCGTCCGGACGTCATCAATCTGGTCTTTTTCCAGCGAAGCAACCACGTGATCCGACAGCAGGTTCAAAAAATGCAGCGGCGATTGTAGGTCGTGAGCTAACAAGAGGGTAATCTTCTCTTTCAGCCGGTTGCTGTATTCAAGCTGGCTGGTGCGTTCCCTGACCTGGGCTTCAAGCTGTTTTTTTCGCATGGTCAGATAATGGTAGCGGAGTTTCACCACCAGATAAAAGGAAAATGCCAGCAGGCACAATGCG